>JACDGQ010000314.1 GCA_013821615.1 Planctomycetota bacterium | reverse complement strand
GGCGTGCCGGGAGGGATGGTCGAGGTCGGCGAGCGTACATAGCCCTCGCCCTGGGTGATCCCGGGTTGCGGAACCGGAGCGGACGTGGTCGGCGGATTGGTCCCGTCCGAGAATGGTGTCACCGGCGGCGTTTGGCCGCTGCCGCCGCCCACCGGCACCGTACCGGGAGGTATGCCGGGCGGCGGAACGGGCGGCGCCGGTGGCGCGGGTGGCGGCGTCGGCGGAGCAGGAGGCGGGGGCACGATCACGGCGCCGCCGCCGGTGGGCGGTGACGGCGGTGGACCGGCATGTCCCGGCGCCGGAGCGCTCGGCCGACCGGCTCCTGGTGGCGAGGTCGGCGTCGGTATCGTCGGCGCCGGTGGCGAGCCCGCGGTGGTGCCATTTCCCGGGCCAGCGCCAGCGGCCTCCGCCGCAGGACAGAGCGGAAAACAGCAGGAGATGACGAGGGTGAGGGTCACGAGGGGCAGGGCGATCGGGCGAGGTGTGGGCATGGCGTTTCCGAGGTGGAGGTATCTGCTCCATGCGCAGGTGATGCCAAGGCGAGGACGGGTGGACGCCTGCCCCGGTGTTTCGCCAGGTTCATCATGCTGGTGGGCGGGCATGGATCGTGCCCTGATGATCGCTCCTGCGTGTGGAAGAACCTTTCTCCCAGGCTGTGCGTCCACCGGCATTCCTGGTAGGCTTCGAGACTGTGGTCTGCTGGAACAGTAATTACAAAGTCCTGCGCCGCCGCCCACTCCAATTGATGAACATTTAATAATGCCAATACGTGGGATTACGCGTAAACGTTATTATGATCAGTCGGTACAATTGCCCATGCTCTCTCCAATAAAGTTCATCAAACAGTGTGGTCAGGCGTGCGGCCGCACGGTCGCGCGTCATGTGGTCCTAGCCATCGCGCTGCTCATACCCGCCTCGGCCTGCGCCGCCCTCGTCGATGTCGATCTCCCCGCCTGCCTGCCCCTGGGCTCCGTGCTCGCCATCGATGGCCACTTGGCGGACTGGCAGGGCGTCGAGGCCTGCCATTACGTGCCGGTGACGGCGTTTGCCGCTGGCGACCTGCAGGGTGAGCGCCGCGACCTCTCCGCGGACGTCCGCTTCGGCTACGCGGCGGAGGCGCTGTGCCTGGCGGTGGAGTGGCGCTCGCCCCTGCCGCCCGCCAATGGCGCGGCCGATGCGGGCGCCTGGCACCAGCATGGCGACGGCCTCGAGCTGCACCTGGCCTGCGATGGCGTGGTGACGCACATTGCGAGTTACCCAGGTGCAGATGGCAAGGCGGTGCTGCGCTGCCGGCGCGGCGACGAGGTGGCGTGGCGCGACCTGGGCGCGCTGGGGGGCAGCGCCGCCATCGCCGTCACGCAGGTGGGCGCGGGTTACGGCCAGGAGCTGCGCATCCCCTGGAGCGTCGTGACGCGCAGCGGCGCGGCGCCCATCGGCAAATCCATGCGCGTGATGCTCGATCTCGCCTGGCAGGCGCTGCCGGGCGCGGCCATCGCCAAGCTCGGTGAGGGCATCCGCATGGCGGGTACCGACGTGACGTACAACGTGCTCACCAGCACCGAACGTCTGTTCAGTCGGGGCTACCTGCCGGCGAGTCGCGATTGGGGCGAGATCATCTTGGCTGCGGCCCCCGCCAGGCCGGCGGGCGAGGACGGGCCGCTCGGCACCGGGTTCACCGTGCTGACCGCGGCGCGCGCGGCCACGCCGCCGGTGATCGATGGCGACCTCGGCGAGTGGCCGGCTGCGAGCCTGGCCGCGAGCGCATACGCCCCCGCCTTCCTCGGCGAGCGCTTCGCCTGCGCACTCGGCCTGCAGCATGACGACGCCAACCTCTACATCGCCGGCCGCATCACCGCGCCGGCGCCGCCGCTCAATCCCGAGCCCGAAAGCGGGCTGGCGGGCTTCAAGGGCGGAGACTGCCTGCAGGTGCGCCTGCAGCGCGGCGCACGCACGGTCGACCTGTGCGCCTGGTTCGACAGCGTGCGCGGCAAGCCGGCGTTGACCGCGGGTGACAAGCAGCTGGCCGACCCTCACCTGCTGCGGCACGGCGCCCGGCTGGAGATCGTCGCCGGCGCGGGTGGCTATGCGCTGGAGATGGCGATCCCATGGCAGGCGCTGTTCCCCGGCCTGGGCGCGCCGGCAGCGGACGAGCACCTGCGTTGCACGTTCCAACCGTGGTGGTCGGGCATCGACCCGCGCTTCACCCTGTCTGGCGCGCTGAAGCTCGAGCGGCGTGGACCCTTGGCGGTGCCTTATGCCGTGCCGCGCGATGCCGAGGTCTCGCTCGGCGTGTTCGGCAGCGGCGGCGAGCTGCTGCGCACGCTGGCGCGAGCAGATTTCCGCCGCGCTGGCGCGAATACCGAGTTCTGGGATGGCCGCGACCAGGACGGCGCGCCGCTCCCCGCCGCGACCTACCAGCTCAAGGGCCTGTACCACGACCCGCTCGCCACCGCGCACCTGCTGTCGGTCGGGAATCCCGGCACGCCGACCTGGCCGACGGGCGACGGCGGCGGCGACTGGCTCGGCGATGAGTCCAATCCGCAGGCGGCGGCGACGGACGGGAAATGGGTGTTCCTCGCCTCGCCCGGCTGCGAGAAGGGCGTGTCGGTGATCGGCCTCGACGAGCGCGGCCAGCGCCGTTGGGGCGTGGGCTCCGACATCTATCCGCGCAGCGTCGCGCTGGCGGTGCAGGGGGACTTCCTCTACGTGCTCTACTCCGGTCCGGAGATGACCGACACCAGCGGGAAGTTCACCGGAAAGAACGCCCAGGGCCGCGCGGTGCTGCGCTGCCTCGACAAGCGCACCGGGCGGCCGGCGCGCTTCTCCGTCGCCAAGCCGGCGCTCATCGTCGCCACCTTCCCCTACGTCGAGAAGATGGTCGGGCTGTGGGAATTCTGGAACCAGCGCTCCTTCGATCCCGACACCTATGGGGGTCTGCCGCGCTACGGTGACTGCGACTTCGGCGAGACCAGCGAGGCGCTGGGCGTGGCTGCGACCGCCACCACCGTCTACCTGGCCATGCATACCCAGAACCACCTGCTGGCCTTCGACGCCGTCACCGCCGAGCCGCGGCCCGAGCGCGACATCCCGCTCGATAAGCCGGTCGGGCTCGCGGCGGTATCGGACACGTCCCTGCTGGCAGTCAGCGGCAAGCAGGTGGTGCGCATCGCGATCGCCGGCAAGGCGGTGACCACGCTGGTCGGCAGCGGCTTGGCGGCGCCCTTCGGCGTCACCGCCGACGCGGCTGGCGCCATCTACGTCAGCGATTGGCGCGACTCTTTCCAGGTCAAGGTGTTCGCGCCCGATGGCCGCTTCCTGCGCGCGATCGGCAAGCCGGGTGGGCGGCCGAACCTGGGTCCGTGGGAGGCCGACGGCATGCTCCTGCCGCGCGGCATCGCGGTGACCCACGCGGGTGAGCTGTGGGTGGCCGAGGACGACACCACCCCGCGCCGGGTCAGCGTCTGGAACGCGCAGAGCGGCGCCTTCATCCGCGACCATCTCGGCCCCACGCCTTACGGCGGCGGCAGTGCGCTGTGGTTCGATCCCCAGGATCCGACCATCCTGCACACTCTCGGCTGCCGCTTCCGGCTCGACCCCGCGCGCAAGACCTGGACACCGCTGGCGATCGAAATGCGGCGCCTGAGCCGCGACCAGCCTTTCGCCTTCAACGGCGCGCGCTGGGCCTTCGCCACGCGCGCGCTACGCCACGGGCAGGACGCGTTCGTGGCCATTTCCGACGACTGTTACCGCACCGTGTTCATGCGCGCCGTGGGTGACGTCCTGGTGCCGGCGGCCGCGCTCGGCTGCGTCCACCGCTGGACCACCGATGACGGCACCGGGCGCAGGATCTGGGACAGTGACCTCTATTCGCACCTGATCCGCAACCTGTATCCGGAGTGCTTCCGCGGCCACGTCGGCGACAACTACGCATGGTCCGATCTGAACGGCGACGGTCTGGTGCAGGCCGACGAAATGGTGTGGACGCGGACCATCTTCCGCGGCGACACCTGGCACCCGGGCGAGCAGATGGAGTTCGGCATCGGCTGGGGCCAGGTACCCACCCCCGGCTGGCAGGTGCCCTTCGGCGGCGAGTGCAAGGTCGCGGGCGGTGGCGACCGCGTGCTCTTCCACGTCAGCCCGCGCGGCTGGGCGGCCTCCGGGGCGCCGATCTTCGACCTTGGCGATGCGCGCATGTTCGCCACCACGGCGCAGGTCGAGTCGCTGTACGGTGACGCCGATGGTCACATCTTCAGCACCGGCACCGAGGGTGGGCGGCCCGATCCGATCACGTGCTACGACGCCGTCACCGGCAGGCGCCTGTGGCGCATGGCCGGCGCCGCCGTGCAGGGTCCGAAGGACGTGCGCGCGACCAGCATCTGCGGCGAACTCCAGATCCCGGGGCTCGGCCATCTGGTGGCCACCTGGCAGTGGCATGGCAACTGGCGGCCATACCTGCTCACCACCGACGGCCTTTACGTCGGCAGCCCGCAGGATGACGGCAAGCTCGGGCCGGCGGGGATGTGGGATGAATCCTATCGCTACGTCCAGCAGTTGCCGGACGGTACGCCGATACTGGTGAACGGCGCCAGCGACGCCCAGCACCTGCTGCGCATCAACGGCCTCGACCATGGCGGGCGCTTCACCGCGCCGCTGGTGATCAGCCCGGCGGACGCCGCCCGCGCGGCCGCGGCCATCCCCGACGACGCTGCCGCGC
>JACDGQ010000313.1 GCA_013821615.1 Planctomycetota bacterium | reverse complement strand
CGGCCAGGCGACGCTACGCGCGGCCAACCGCCTGCCGGCACGCCCCAGTCTGCGTTCGGCCTACCTCGGCTTCCGCCTCGCCGCCGCGGTGCAGTGGCCGACCCCGCCCGACGGCCTGGCCCTGCTCGGCGCCGCCGCGGCGACGCGCGGCCAGATCGAGTTCCAGCTCGGCACCGCGCACGTGCGCGTCGAGGTCGCGCTGCCGGCCGACGGTCTGCCCAGCGCGACCTCGGCACCCCGTCCCGCCCAGGCGACGCCATGAAGACCTCCGCCAGAGTGGTGCGCTGGACTGCGCTCGCCGCGGTGCTGCTGCTGTTGCTCGTGCAGGGCGGGCTCGGCGCGGCCGAGAGCGTCGGCATCACTCCCCTGCCGAGCCAGGTGCGCAGCCGCAGCGACGTGCCGGTCAACGGCACCTTCACCACCGCCGGGGCCGCCACCACCCTGCGCTACTTCGTCGACGGCGCACTCGACGGCACCACCGCGGCGACCGGCACGTGGAGCTACGTCCTCGGCGCGACCAGCAGCGGCCTGACCGGGCCCTACGCCGATGGCCAGCACACCCTGCTGGTGCAGAGCGAGGACGGCGCCGGGGCGCTGTTCGCGGTCGCTGCGGCCACCTTTACCGTCAACCTCAGCCCCGATCTCTTCCTCGGCGGCCTGGGCGTGCGCGACACCGGCCCGGTGACCTTCGCCACCGGTGAGAACGTGCTGGCGAGCGGCGCGGCGATCGCCACCTACCCGTCCACGGCGGTGCCCGCGACCAAGGTCAAGACCCTCGCCATCACCCTCGACGACCGCCCCGACGGCAGCGCCGAGACCCTCAAGCTCAAGACCGGGTTCGTGCTGTCGACCGCGCTGACGGCGAATTTCGACAACCTCAGCGGCACCCTCATCGTCACCATCTCGGGCGCGACCCCGGTCGCGCCCAGCATCCTCGCCGACGTCGCGCGCAACGTCGTCTACCTCACCACCCAGACCTCGCCGACCGCGGGCCTGCGCCGGGTGCGCTGGACGCTGACCGACAAGAACAACGCGCTGTCGCCGGTCGCCACCGCGACCATCGACGTGACCAACGGCAGCGGCGGGCCGCCGGTGGTGTCGCTGGGCGGCGATTTCGCCAGCGCGAACGTCACCGCGACCCTGCTCGAGGGTGGCGCCGCGCTCGCCATCGCACCGGGCGCGCGCATCCTGGCCAACCCCACCGCGCCGTGGCCGACGCCGGTCTTCGACCCGGTGACCAGCCGCTACACGCCGTCGTTCATCTACACCATGACCGCCAACGACAGCCTCTCGCAGTACAGCGGCGCGGTTTTGGATACCATCACCATCACCCTGACCAATCCGGGCGGCGGCGGTCTGCTGCCCGCCGGCACGGAAGCGCTGAGCATCACCCCGACCAGCGAATTCACCTACGGCAGCACCTTCGTGACCCGTCCGGCCAACGCAGCGCCCGGCCACTTCCTGTACTTCGACGGCAACGAGGCGCCGCTCGACACGCCGGCCGCCGGCGACGGTGGCGCCTACATGATGTACACGGTCGGCGGCAGCTACAGCCAGGGCGCCAGCAGCGGCAGCCTGGTGGTCAGCGCCAGCCAGAATGCGGCCCAGCTGGCGTGCCCGATCCGCAGCGCTTCCGGCACCGCCTTCGCACCCGACGTGCGCCCCATCCCCACCGCCTTCGCCGAGACCCTGCTGCGCTCCATCGCCTACACCAACACCAGCACCAATCCGACGCGGCTGGGCAACCAGCGCGTGGTCACAGTGACGGTCAGCAATTCGTGCACCGCCGCGACGATCCGCAGTTCGGTGACGCGCACCTGCACCATCACCCTGGTGCCGAGCAACGAGGCTCCGGTGATCGCCGGGCCGAGCTCATTCTCCGGCAACGAGGAAACCCCGCTCGCCCTCGATGGCCTGCAGGTCTCGGACAATGATGGCAACGGCGGCAATGAGACCCTCACCCTGGAGGTCGCGCACGGCACCCTGAGCCTGAGCGACCTCACCGGCCTGGCCGTGGTCGGCAACGGCACCGCCAAGGTCACCCTCACCGGCGCGCTCGACGATCACGCCAGCGGCGTCCTGGCGCTCGCCCTCGCCCGCGCGCTGCGCCCCGGCAACCTCACGTTCGCCCCGACCGCGCAGTTCAGCGGCACCGACCAGCTGCGCGTGATCCTCACCGACAATGGCCACTCCAGCGACGCCACCGCCACGCCGCAGACCACCACCTTCCTGCCCAACTCCGGTGGCGGTCCGATCACCCTGGTCATCGCCGCGGTCAACGATCCGCCTGATGCGGCGCTGCCCGGACCCCAAATCACCCAGGAGGACCAGGACCGCATCATCGGCGGCCTCGCGGTGAACGACCCCGACCAGCCGACCGGGCAGGTGCAGGTCGCCCTCGCCGCCGTGCACGGCGTGCTGACCCTGAACGACATCACCGGACTCGGTTTCGCATTCAGCGATGCCGACGGCAGCGGCAGCGGCAGTGGCACGGCCGATCGCAGCATGGTCTTCCGCGGCACGCTCAGCGACATCAACACCGCGCTGATCGCGGTGAATTACCATCCCGATCTGCACTTCTACGGCAGCGACACCCTCACCATCGCGGTCAACGACCTCGGCAATACCGGCCTGCGCAGCGGCGCCGCCGGCGGCACCATCGCCTTCGGCGGCAGCGCCAATTCCTGGGTCCGTACGCGCGCCGTGGCGATGTCGGTGCGCTTTACCGATCAGCGGCCGGCGGTCGTGGTCAGTCCGGCCAGCTGCCTGGTGAGCGGCACCATCACCCTGGTCGGCGGCACCTACCTCGCGCCCACCTATCCGTTGCTCGGACAGCCGCTCAACCCCGACGCCACCGCGGCCGCCCCGGCCGGGGCCGGCACCAGCGCGAACGTCGGCGCTCCGGCCTCCAACCTGGTCGCGAGCGACCCCGAGACCAGGGACGCGCGCGGCCTGTCCTACACCGTGGCCCTGGCCACCACCCAGGGCGATCTGCTGCGCCGCCGGCCGGGCGACCCGGCGGGAGGCGTGCTGCTGGCCGCCGGCACGGTCTTCACCCAGGACGACCTCAACAACGGCTACATCACCTACGTGCACAACGGCACGCTGAGCGGCGACGACGGCTTCGTCTTCACCGTCGCCGACGACAACGACGCCAGCCATCCGGTTGGCGTCAGCGATGTCGCGCGCCAGCAGTCGCCGCCCACCGTCTTCCAGATCGCCATCGATCGCAGCCGGCCGGTGGTGGTGCTCGCCGGCGTCGGCGCGACCTTCACCGAGTCCATCGCCGGCACGCCCGGCAGCGGGCCGGTCGCGCTCGACAACGATCCCGCGACCGTGGTGGTCAACGCCACCTCGCCGGGGGCGTTCGTCCCGCCGAGCGGCGCCGGCACCGTGACCGTCAGCCTGGCCATCCCGACGCCGGTGGCGACCGCGCTCACCCCGTCGGGCGATGCCCAGGACGTGCTCGCGCTCAAGGACCAGGCGCCGATCACCGTCAGCGGTCAGACCGTGCTCTTCAATGGCAGCCAGGCGATCGGTTCGCTCAGCGGTGGGACCGGCGGCGCGCCACTGGTGGTCAGCCTGAGCTCCTCCGCGCCGATCCCGGTCAGCGCGGTGAGCGCGCTGATCCGCAATCTGACTTTCACCAATGCCTCGTCCAACCCCTCGGCCGCGACCCGGGTCGCGACCATCATCGTGCAGAACGGCAGCGGCCTGAGCAGCCTGCCGGTCACCACCGCGATCACCGTGGTGCCGGTCAACAACCCGCCGGTGATCGCCGCGCCCGCGGTCGTCGCGACCGTGCCCGGTCTGACCGTCACCGGCCAGACCGGCGCGAGCGACCCGGACAGCCCGATCACCTACGCCGTCACCGGCTCGCCGCCCACCAAGGGCCAGGTGAGCGTGGCCAGCGACGGCACCTTCACCTACGTCGCGGCGGCGGTGGTCGCCGGCGCCGGCGGCCTGCTCAGCGATCATTTCGACATCACCGTCACCGACGATTTCGGCGCGATCACGACCGCGACCTTCACCGTGCGCATCAGCGATCTCGGCGCGACCGCGCCGGTGGTGACCTCGAATCCGCCGATGGAGGCGACCACGGATGGCGCGCTGGTCTACCAGCCCGCGGTCTCGACCGCCGGACTCGTCGCGCCCGTGCTGCGCTACGTGCTGATCGGGCCGACGCCGGTGCCGACCCTGGCGCCCAGCTTCAGCACCAGCGACGGCACGCTCAACTGGCCGGCGGTGCCGCAGCCGACCGGCGGCTACTACGACCTCGGCATCCTGGTCATCGATCAAATCAGCGGCAGCGCGACGTATCAGCCGATCCTGCTCAAGGTCGTGACGCCGCCGCTGGGAGGGGGCTGACCATGATCCCGACCGCACTTGTCCGTCCTGCCGGCCGCGCCGCGCTCGGCGCATGCCTCCTGCTCGCGGCCGGCTGCGGCTCCCCCGATGCCGGCGTGAGCGTGGGTGGCGGAGGCGGTGCGAACGGCGGGCTGTCGGCGGCGGTCGGCAATGCGACCGCGCCCTTCCTGGTGCTCGACCTCGTCGCCGGCACCCTGCGCAGCGCTGCGACCGTCGACGATCTCGCGACCAGCGCCGCGTGGCGCACGACCTCGCTGGTGTTCCGCCGCGTGCACGGCATGGGCGACGACTACTTCCTGGGCGTCTTCGAGACCACCCAGGAGCAGTGGACGCGGCTGGGCGGCGCCCAGCCCTGGAC
>JACDGQ010000312.1 GCA_013821615.1 Planctomycetota bacterium | reverse complement strand
CACCACTGCCGAGCGGCCGCGAATTGGCGGTCGAGCTGGGCGTCAGCTACGTGACCGCACGCAAGGCCATCGGCGCGCTCCAAGCGCAGGGTCTGCTGACGCGCGGTGGCAATGGCCGGCTGGTGCTGGGTGGCCGGCGCGCCGGCGGTCAGCTCGCCCAGCTCGCCTTCATCGCGCCCAACTTCCCGTCGCTGGAGGTGATGCGCTGGCGCCTGGCCATCGACCGCCTCGCCGACGAGCACCCGTGCGCGGTGAAGAACCACTTCTTCCGCCACTGGCACGATCCCGCGCTGATCGACATCATCGAGCGCAGCGACGGCGCCTTCCTCTACCCCACCGCCGAAGAGGTGCCGGCCGCGTTCGCCGCACGCCTGCGCGCGCGCCGCATCGTGATCATCGACCAGGATTGGAGCGCGCTCGGCGTGCCCTCGATCTGCTGCTTCCCCGCGGCCTTCGTGCGCACCCTGCTCGACCACTGCCGCGCGCGCGGGCACCGCCGCATCGCCGTCCTCAACACCCAGCCGCACGACTACGCCATCCAAGCGCGCCTGGCCGCCTACCAAGGTTGGGCCGTCGACCACGGCATGGTCCCGCACCTGATCGACGCTCCGGTGATGGTCGGCGAGGATCCCGCGGTGCACGCGCAGACGGTGCTGGCCGCGGCGCTGCGCGGCGGCGCGCGCGACTGGAGTGCGCTGTTCTGCACCACCGGCACGGTCGCGCTCGCAGCGATGCGCGCCCTGCACCTCGCCGGCATCGCCCCCGGTCGCGACGTCGCCGTCTGTACGCTGAACGACGACGGCCTGGGCGAGCTCGTCATCCCCTCGCTGACCGCGCAGGCGCCCGTCGACCCGACGCACTACCTGCGCCAGACGCTGACGTGGATGCTCGATCCGCAGCAGGCGTGGCAGGGGGCGGTGCTGATCCAGCCGGAGCGCTGCGAGGTGGCGGTGAGGGAGTCGACGGGGGCGGAGTGACGTGCCAGTGAAGCGCGTGGTCGGGTCGGACCGCGTCGCTGCGCGGGTGCTGTCTGCGCGCCAGGCGGGCCGCAACCTTGCATCCTTCCCGTGCCGGGCATCCTGCCCCGCATCGAGGGCTCTCCCATGCGCATATGGATGATGCTGGTGATGGTGCTGAGCACGTCAGGAATCGCGGCGAACCGCCCGCTCGACGCGCTCGACGCGCCCGGTGGACCGGCGTGGCTCGCCAAGCCCTGGCAGGCGGCCTGGCGGCTCGCGCCGATGGCCGACGTGCTGGCCGACCTCGCGCGCGCGACCGGCCTGCCGATCGCGCAGAGCGAGGCCGCGCATCTGGTGACCGGCGACCGCCGCGTGGTGCTGGTCGACGGCGCGCCATCCACGCTCGGTGCCGCCATCGCACTGCTGGAGCGCAGCCAAGGTGTGCGCTTCAGCAGCGCTTCGGGCGCCCTGCGCATGACCACGCCGCAGGAATACATGCTCGAGCGCCACGAGGCGCGCTGGTACGATCTCGCCGCGTATGGCCTCGCCGATCTGCCGCGCGACCAGCCCGCCCGCGAACTCGGGCTGGAGGCCCGCCGCGGCGAGACCCCGCAGGTCTCCGGACAGGGCTCCGCAGCGGCCACCTTCGTCATTGCAGGTCTGCCGGCGCAGCCGGGCGCCAGCGATCCCGCGGCGATCATGGATCTGCTCAAGATCGAGTCCGGCGCGGAGGAAGCCGCCCGCGAGGGGTCGAGCTTCGACTGGCGCGGCAGTGGGCTGCTCATCACCACCACACCCGATGTGCACGCACGCATCGTCGCCATCCTCTCCGGCCTGCACGCCACCGCGACCCGGCGCGTCGCCTGGCGCGCGGTGTTCGGGCTGCTGCCGGCCGGCGAGCAGTTCCCGACCGGCGTGCTCGACCACGCCACGGCCGCGGCGGTGGCGCAGCGCCTCACAGATGCGCAAACCCTGCTCGCCACCGGGATCATCGGCCAGACCGTGCACACCGCCGCCCGCCAGGACCACGCCCTGCTCGACCGCGCCGACGCGGTCAACTACCACCTCGATCCCGCCATCGATACGCTGTACCTAGGGCGAAGCCTCGAGATCCGCGCCCTTGCGGGCCAGGCGCTGAACCTGCTTTCCTACCGCCTCGCCTGGGTCGAGGACGCCGGTCCGGCGGCGACCGCGCTGCAACGCTCACCCGATCATGTCCTGCCCGATGGACTCGGCGACGCCAAGCCCGGCGCAGCCCCCGGTCCGGGTCCAGTCGTGCGAGGTGAACGCATCCCGCTTGAACTGCCGGTGGTGTGGAGCTGGCGCCCGTGCGCCGACTTTTTCCTGGCGCCGGGCCAGGCGCTGGTGCTGGCCAGCGAACACCCCGCGGGCCAGGCGGTGATCGTACTGATGGAGGAACAACCATGAGCACCTGCGTCCGCACCGTGCGCAGCGCGCTGCGTCTGGCGCTGCTGCTCGCCTGGCTCGCCACCGGTGCTCACGCCGCGGCGATACCGGAGCGCGTCGACCTGACCCTGGATGCCGCACCGCTGCTCGACGCGGTCGAAGCGCTCGCGCGGCAGTGCCAGGCGGGCGTGATCGCCGATCCGGCCTGCAGCGACCGGCTCGCCGGACGGGTCACGTGGCACCTCGTCAAGGTGCCATGGGATCGCGCCCTTGCCATGCTGGCCGACGACCACGGTCTTCGCGTCGTCCTGGCTGGCGACCACCTGCAGGTGACCTTGGCCACCATGTCGGCGCTGTACGCTGAGCTGACTACCGTCACCTACGATCTGCGCGTGCTGACGGAAGCGCTGCACGACCGCAAGGGTCCGAACCTCGAACCGCCGGTCCCGCAAGGCTCGCACATCGGCCCACCCACCGAGCCTGAGAGCAAGCCTGAGATCAACGAGTTCATCGAACTCGTCCAGAAATTCGTCGCCCCCGACGCGTGGAAGGGCGAAGGCGTCGCCATCAGCGAGTATAATGGCGCGGTGGCGGTGACCCAGGTCCCGGCAGTGCAGCAGCTGATCCGAGCTGCCTTCGCGCAGCTGGAGCGGCGCCGCGCCACGCAGCTGGTCTGCCGCTTCTACCGCCTGGCCACACCGCCCACCGCCGTGGGCGCGACCCTGGACGCCGCGCAGTGGGCAGGCGTGGCCCCCACCGCGACGCTGGCCGAGGCCGCGCTCGCCCACCACGGTAAGCGCCAGCACATCGCCAGTGGCCACGAGCGTCTCTACGTCCAGGACCTGGACCTCAACCAGTTCGTCCACGTGCCGATCGTCGCCGCGCTCGGTACCGGCATCGACCTCGACCTCACCGCCACCGCGACCATCGCGGGCGTGCTGGTCGACCTGCGTCTGATGGCCACCGTCGATGCGCAGTGGCCGACGCGCGAGGTCAGCGACGACCACGGCGAAGTCCTGGGCGTCATCACCACGCCGCGCCTGGCCACCGACACGTCGTCCGACACCCGGCTGATCCCGCCCGGCGGCGCGGCCATCTACCGCTGCGGGACGCGCGCCTACGCGCTGACCTGCGAGGTGCTGAGCGACGCGGGCGGACAGCCGTTCGGCCCCTGGCACGCGGATGGCACCATCGGCGACAAACCCGTTCCGCCGGCAGACCCGGCGCCCACGCCGGCGGGACGGGCGGTATCGGGGAATCCCGGGAACTTCTGAGGCACGGCGTCGCCGCAGCCGTCCTACCCGCGACTGTCCATGCTCTGCTCCGCGCTGCGCGCCAACAAGTTGGCGAGTTGGAGAAAGCCGTCCCAACTGCTCGGCTTGGTGAGGAAGTTACGCGCCGGGATGAGGCCCTCGGTGAGCATGTCCTGGTATTCCGCCACCGACGCGAAGATGTACACCGGAGTCTGGTCGAAGATGGCGTGCGCACGCACGTAGCGCAGCAGCTGCGCGCCGGTGACCACCGGCAGGTGCGCGTCGAGGAGGATGCAGTGCGGCGGCGGCACGTCGCGTGCGGTGACCTTGATATGGAAGTAGTGCAAAGCGTTGTCGCCCTTGTCGATCACCTGCAGGCGCAAGGAATGGCCGGTGACGCGCACCGCCTCCTCGAGCAGCATGGCATCACCCGCGTTGTCCTCGACATAGACGATGGTGGGCAGGTGGTCCGGCTTGATGGTGGTCATGGGGGCGAGACTCGCAGGGGGGCGCGAGGCACAGCGGAATAGTCCGGCACCTTCGGCGGGGTCAGTCACGCAGGGCGGCCGGCAGGCCTGGCAGCGCGGCGCGCTGCGGCGCATCCTGGTGGTCACCGCCACTCCCGCGGTCCAACCTGCAATGGTCGGAGTCGCGGTCCACCGCGACGCGCGCTGCACTGGGTGCGCCGGCGCCCAGGCCCACGGAGCGTACAAGGCTTTCATCCCGTCTGCTTGCTAAACTTTAGCTAAAGATTAGATCCAAGCGCGGAAGACCTCCTCCAATGACCTGCAACCGCCGTCACCCCAGCCCCACCGGCCCGCGCGCCCCTGCCCGCCTGGTGGTCTTCGACTTCGACGGCACGCTGTCCTGGTTGCGCCATGGCTGGCCGCGCATCATGACCGCGGTGATGCGCGCGCACCTGCCGGCCAGGGCCGGCGAGGATGAGGCTGCGAGCGACGCGCTGCTGGCCGGCATCGTGCTCGGCATGAACGGGCATCCGACCATCCTGCAGATGACGCGCTTCGCCGCGTTGGTGCAGGAACGGGGCGGTCCGGTCCTGGCTCCCGAGGCGCTGCGCGCGGAGTACCAGGCCCACCTGGACACCGC
>JACDGQ010000311.1 GCA_013821615.1 Planctomycetota bacterium | reverse complement strand
AGCTCGGGGTGCGCACCTTCCACCCACAGCACCGCGGCGATCAGCGCGGCGTCGTCGGCGAGCAGGCAGGCGCGGTAGCGCCCGGCCCACAGATGGCCGCGCTGGCCGTGGCGCTGGTTCCAGTCGCGCGCGAAGCGTTGCAGCAGGGTCTGCATGAAGCCGGCCAGCGAGGTGAAGCGCTGACGCAGCCGCGCGAGCGGCATCGCCAGGCGGCCCCCGAGCAGCGCCCAGCGCTGGCGCAGGCGGTCCTCGGGTGGCGCGTCGATGGCGTGACGCAGCACAAAGTGCACGCCGGATCCCTGCACCTGATAGGCGAAGACGCGTACCGCGAAGGCCTGGCGGAGCCGTTCCGTCAGCGCCAGCAGACGAGCGGCCTCGTCCGCGTCGAACAGCGCCTGACCGAGGGCGCAGCGGACCTGGATGTGGTAGGTGTGTGGGCTGCCGAGGAGGTCGGAGCGGGCCTGGGGCATGGTTCAGGAGGCTAGTCTTGAATTCGATGACAGACAACTAATAACAATCTTGACCAGTTCCTTGCAGAAACCTAGGGTTACAGCTGTTGCGGTGCGGCCAGTCACCCGTATCGCATCCGTAGACGTACCGCGAGAACGCTCATGCCCATCCATGCCCTGGCCGTGGTCGACCCGCAAGCCGAGGTCCATCCCGACGCGATCATCGGCCCGTTCTGCGTGGTGCAGGGCAAGGTCACCATCGCTGCTGGCGCCGAGCTCCGCAACCACGCCACGATCTATGGCCGCGCCTCCATCGGCCCCGGCACCATCGTCTTCCCCGGCGCGGTCATCGGCAGCGACCCGCAGGACCTCAAATTCCGCGGCGAGGACAGCGAAACCGTGATCGGCGCCAATTGCCGCATCCACGAGGTCGTCACCATCAGCAAGGGCACCGCCGGCGGCGGCATGCGCACCGTGGTCGGCGACCACTGCCTGATCATGGCCTATGCGCACATCGCCCACGACTGCGTGGTCGCCGAGCACGTGGTGATCGGCAACAACACCCAGCTCGCCGGGCACATCAGGGTCGGTCGCAAGGCGATCATCGGCGGCATGGTCGGCCTGCACCATTTCGCCTCGATCGGCGAACTCAGCCTGATCGGTTCGATGAGCGGCGTGCGCTTCGACATCCCGCCCTTCGTCATCGCCGAGGGCAACCCCGCCGAGCCGCGCAACGTCAACCAGATCGGCATGCGCCGCGATGGTCACGGCGAGGAGGCCATCCGCGCACTGCGCGACGCCTTCCGCGCCCTCTACCACGACCGTGGCGCCACGCCCATCTCCGAGGTCCTCGGGCGGGTGCGCGGCAGCGCCCCGGCCGATCCCGCCCACCCGGTCAACCGCCTCTGCACCTGGCTGTCCGAACACCTCGAAAACAGCATCAAGGGCCGCCTCCAGGAGGCCCACCGCCCGCCGGTCATCGGCGGCGCGCCGACCAAGGCGCGTCCAACCGCGGTCGACGTGGCGAGCTGAGCGCCTCGTCAGGCGGCCTCTTGCCTTTTCCGCTCCACCCCTAGATTCAGCTCTCCATTTTTACGAGGTCAATCATGAGCATCCACAGTTCCTACGTCGGTCAGGGCGGTTTCGCCAAGCATCGCAACGTCCTCAGCCGGGCCGAGCGCATCGAGCGCCTCAAGGCCGATGACAAGTGGGCGCATGACGACAAGACCAAGAGCAGCATCTTCAACCTGCCCAAGGTCCGCAACATCAAGATGACCTGAAGCGCTTCCCGCGCCCTGGTCTCTCCCGCACCCCGGCCATCCAGCCGGGGTGCTGCTTTGTGCGGCTCGCGGCTGTAGCGCCAAGCTGCAATCGCCGCGCTGGATGGTTGTTCGCGGTTGTGCGATTTTTTGGAAAATGTCCGGTTTCCACCGCTATCATCCCCATTCGCTGCCCGCGTCGTCGGCTGCCGCACCTTCGCCACCGCACCGCCTTGCATTCAAGAGGGCGGTCATAGAGTCCGCCGCTCGCCACCAACCACCGCAGGCGCCCCCGCGCGCCGTCCTTAGTTAGAGGAGTCTCCATGGCTACCCGCATCGCCATCAACGGTTTCGGCCGCATCGGCCGCCTCGTGTTCCGCGCCCTGGTCGAACAGGGCCTGCTGGGCAAGGATTTCGAGGTCGTTGCGGTGAATGACCTGGTGCCTGCGGACAACCTCGCCTACCTGGTCAAGTACGACTCGACCCAGTACAAGTTCTCCGGCGAGGTCAGCTCGAAGAAGAGCAAGCCCGAGCTCGCCGAGGACGACGTCCTGGTCGTGAACGGCAAGGACATCAAGGTTCTCGCCTGCCGCGACAACTGGCCCTGGAAGGACCTCGGCATCGACGTCGTCATCGAGTCGACCGGGCTCTTCACCAGCGACGAGAAGGCCAGGCTGCACATCGCCGCCGGCGCCAAGCGCGTGGTCATTTCCGCCCCCGCTTCCGGCGATGGCGTGAAGACCCTGGTGATGGGCGTCAACGAGAAGGAGTACGATCCGGCCAAGCACGTCATCGTCTCCAACGCCAGCTGCACCACCAACTGCCTCGCGCCGCTGGTCAAGGCCGTCCTCGATGCCGGCTTCGGACTGACCGAGGGCCTGATGACCACGGTGCACAGCTACACCGCGACCCAGAAGACCGTCGACGGTCCCTCGAAGAAGGACTGGAAGGGCGGCCGCACCGCGGCGACCAACATCATCCCCTCGACCACCGGCGCGGCCAAGGCCGTCGGCCTGGTCCTGCCCCAGGTCAAGGGCAAGCTCACCGGCATGGCCTTCCGCGTGCCCACCCCGACGGTGTCGGTGGTCGACCTGACCTTCAAGACCGAGAAGGACACCTCGATCAAGGAGATCAACGCGGCGATCAAGAAGGCTTCCGAGACCACCCTCAAGGGCTATCTCGGCTACACCGACGAGGAGGTCGTCTCGACCGACTTCATCCATGACGCGCGCTCGTCGATCTACGACGCCGGCAGTTCGATCGAGCTCAACAAGAACTTCTTCAAGCTGATCAGCTGGTACGACAACGAGTGGGGCTACAGCAACCGCGTAGTCGACCTGCTCAAGTTCATGGTCGCGAAGGGCATCTGAGCCCCGTCGGCCTGTGGACGCGCAAAACCCCCGGCCCTGCCGGGGGTTTTTTGCGCATGGGACGCATGCAAGCGACCGCTTCGGGGCACCTGCCCGGCGTTGTCGGCGCGAGCATGGCATCAGCGCCGGAAGGCGCTAAGACCCTTGCCAGGACTCCAGCGCCCCCGGCGGCGGACGGACGAGAGACGACCATGAAGCTCATCATCTGCGACCGCAGCACCGAGCCGGGCGACCGCCTCGCCGAGACCCTGGCCGAAGCCATCGCCGCGAACCCGCGCCTCAAGCTCGGCCTGTCCGCGGGTCGCACCAGCATCCGCGCCTACGGCGAGCTGGTGCGGCGTTTCCACGAGAAGGGCGGTTTCAGCTTCCGCCACATCACCGCCTTCGGCACCGACGAGTACGTCGGACTGCCGCCGGAGGACCACCGCAGCACGCGCTACCTGATGAATTTCCACCTCTTCCGCCAGGTGGACATCCCGCGCGAGCAGACCTTCGTGCCGCGCGGCGACGCGCAGAACGTCGAGGCCGAGTGCCGGGCGTGGGACATGCTCATCGAGGCGCGCGGCGGCCTGGATCTGGTGGTGCTCGGTCTCGGCCACAACGGCCACATCGGCCTGAACGAGCCCGGCTCGTCGCCCAAGAGCCGCATGCGCGTGGTCGAACTGACCTCGTCGACGCTGGCCGCGCTCAGCGACGGCAGCCGCTTCCGCAACATCGACGAGACCCCGACCAACGCCGTCACCATGGGCCTGGCCACCATTCTCGAGGCCAAACAGGTGCTGCTCATCGCCACCGGCCTGGGCAAGGCCGAGGCGCTGCACCGCATGGTCGAGGGGCGCAGCGGGCCGAGCGTGCCCGCCAGCCTGCTGCTCAGCCACCCGCGCCTGAGCATCTTCGCTGACGCGGACTCGGCCTCGCGCCTCGATCCGCAGCTGGTGCAGAAGGCCATGACATGAGCAACGCGCAGCCGCCGGCCGTGGGCAAGACCGCCAGCCACGCCGCGGAACCGCGTGCGGTGGCAAAGCGGCGCGATTCGTCGGCGCCAGACACCACGGTGGTGACGGGCGCCAAGGCCGTGGAGGCCGCGCCCACCCTCACCGAACTGGCGGCGCGCATCGGCCAGGACGCCGAGCTGGTCGATGCCGGGCACCTGGTCGCCAAGCGGCCCGCCAACGTCCTCGGCCTGCTGCTGCGCGACCTCAGCCGCGAGGAGATCGCGGTGATGGAGGACCGCGGCTGCCGCGCCGACGACTGGAAGCTGATCCAGGTCGCCCAGGACTTCGACCCGTTCCGCGTGCGCCGCGTGCACCTGCACGGGCGCTGCGTGCTCGGGCGCTTCGCCGGCGAGGTCGAGGTCATGCCCGGCATCAGCCTGGCCACCGGCATCTACGACTCGACGCTGATCGCCTGCCAGGTCGGCAACGACTGCCTGCTCGAGAACGTGCGCTTCGCCGCCAACGTCATCATCGACCGCGAGGCGGTGCTGTTCGACGTCGGCTCGATCACGTGCAGCGGCGCCGCGACCTTCGGCTGCGGCCTGGACATCGCCGTCGGGCCCGAGACCGGCGGCCGCGAGGTGCCGGTGTGGGCCGAGCTGACCGTCGGGCACGCCGCGCTGATCGCGCGCGAGCGCGGCGATGGCGAAGGC
>JACDGQ010000310.1 GCA_013821615.1 Planctomycetota bacterium | reverse complement strand
ACCGCTGCGCGCGCTCTGGGGGTGGGTGGGGAAAGGAGAGCGGACATGCCTCGATACGAACGTTTCAGGGTTTGGCATACGGCACGGGAGGTGGTGCGGGAGGTCCAGCTGACCGCGGCGGAATTCGGCGACTGCGGCGGAGGTCTAGCCAACCAGCTCCGACGCGCGGCGATCTCCATCGCGTCCAATATCGCGGAGGGGTCTGAGAAGAACTCCGACGCGGAACTGCGGCGCTACTTCGCCATCGCGCGGGGATCCTGCGCGGAAGCGACCGCGCAGGTGACCATCGCGTACGATATGGGACTGGTGAACGAAGAGCGCTTCGCGGCGCTGACCGATCGACTGGACCACGTCGGACGGATGCTCTCCGCCTTCATCACCCGCCTGGAAAGCGGGTGATGGGGGTGGCCACCCCTCGCCCGAGTCACGAGTCGCGAGTCACGAGTGACGAGTGACGAGTGACGAGTGACGAGGAAGACAGGCTGTCCTCGCGCCTCGTAGCTCGAAACTCGCAACTGGTCGCTCCGTTGCGCGGAGAAAGCTGCGAGCCACGAGCTGCGAGCGAAGGCAGGCTGTCCTCGCAACTCGCGACTCGCAACTCGCAACTCCCAACGAAAAACCCCACCCCGCAAAGCGGAGTGGGGCCCATCACGTCACAACTGACGTGTGCGGAATCAGGCCTTGGCGGCCGGAGCTGCCGACTTGGTCGACTTGAATTCCTTCCAGAAGCTCTCGGGCATGTCGAGGGCGATCTTGAGCGCGCCGTTCGAACCGGCGTACTGCGGCTCCTCGACGGTCTTGACCTTGGCGCCGCCGTACTCCTCCATGGCTTTCTCGATGGCCAGGCCGAGGGCCTTGATCTGGCTGCCGCCGCCGCCGAGCAGGATGTGGTTGCGCATCTTGGCCTGGAATTCCGGATCGTAGGTGGCGATCAGGTCCTGGAGCGCGGCCACGGTGGGCGGCACCAGGGTGTAGCAGGCCTTGTAGACCAGGTCGGTGACGTCGAACTTGGTCGGCTTGCCGGCGACCGGCAGGATCTCCATGGCCTCTTCCATCTTGGGCGAGACCGAGGCGTGGCGCTCCTTGATGGCGCGCACCATGTTGATCGAGAACTGCGCCTCGGGGTACTTCTCCTTGATGAGGTTCGCGAGGGTCTGGTCGAGGGCATCGCCCGCGACGGTGTGGGTGCGCTGGTCCTCGGGCTCGGGCATCTTGCCGTGGACGCGGCAGAGATCGGTGGTGCCCGCGCCGATGTCGATGACCAGGGTGTCATCGAGGAAGTCGAGGCCGTAGGCGACCGAGAACGGCTCGGAGGTCACGATCACGCTGTCGATGCAGTTGGCGGCGGCCTCGAGGATGGTGGCCTTGCCTTCGACGCTGGCCTCGGCGGGGGCGCCGATCACCGCATAGATGGTCGAGCCCTTGGGCGACTTGGCCATGCTGACCACGAACTCGAGCAGGTCCTTGATCGCCTTCTTGGTCTCGGACGTGTCCTTGGCGCCCTTGGCCTTGATCGAGCCGCCGGCGAGCGGGCGGAAGAGGTTCACCGACATGCGGTTCTCGAGGGCCTCCTGGCCGTAGATGATGTCGCGGCCGCCCAGCTTCTTCTTGGCGACGTGGTCCTTGGGGTAGCCGACGTAGGACCAGACGGTCTGGCGGACGCCGGTGGACGAGGTGATCGACGTGCGGCTGGTGCCAAGGTCGATGCCGAGATAGACGATTTCAGACATGATGCGTGCTCCTGGGACGTTGATGGTGGTTGGCCGTACGGGAGGCAACCATGGTGTGGTTCAAGGGATGGTCGGTGGATGATACTTTAGCTTGGAATCCGGGGCGGCGCTAGATGTCCCCCTTGCCCTGGCGCTCCATGGGTGGCGGCGCGGAGGTGGCGGGGACGCTGATGCGCTTGATGCCGGAGGCGTTGACGCCGGCGCCGGTGTCGGCCAGCGGGGTGACTTCCCACGGCTCGTCGTCGGGGTTGACCTCCAGGCCGACGCCGGCCTCCTTGCGGCTGAGCGCTTCGCTTTCGAGGTCGTCGGGCAGGGCCGCGGGCGCGTGCGGGGTGTGCTCGGTGATGTGCGAGGCCGCCTCCCTGAGCTCGGCGACGTCGGCCTTCATCTCGCGGCGGAACGAGGAGGTATCGGCCACCGGCTTGTTGGTCGGGCTCTTGGTCGCGTCCGGGACCTGCTCCTGTGGCTCGTCGGGGGCGTTGGGATCCGCCAGGGCGATGCCGAGGTGGCCGCGCAGGGCGCGGTTCTCGTCGAGGATGTGCTTCATCAGCGCGAGCTTGCGCTCCTTGTTCGGGTCGCCTTCCTTAAGGCCGGCCTCGAAGACGTTGCGCAGCGCGCCGCCACCCTGCTGTTCCAGGAAGCTGGCGAAGCGCTGGGCGTCGTCGCGCTGCTTCTCGGTGTCCTCGAGGGTGCCGGCGAGGCGGCTGATCTTGCGCTCGAGCAGCTCGATCTTGGAGTTCTGCGCCTCGAGCTCCTTGGCGCGGATCTTCTCGCGCTCGCTGTCGAGGATGCGCGAGATCAGTTTGCGCAGCTCCTCTTCGAGCTGCGGCGAGACCCCGCCGTCGACGAGCGAGCGCGAGAGCAGGCGCTGGAAGCGGTCCTCGATCTCGCCGAGGCCCTCGGCGGAGACCGTGAACTGGTCGGCCTTGATGGTGCGCTTGCGCTCCTCCTCGAGCAGCTTGCGCGCGGTCTCGAGCTGATCGTTGAGGCGCTTGGCCTTCTCCTCGGCGCTGGCCTTCTCGACCTCGAAGGACTTGAGGCGCTCCTGGAAGCCCTCCTCGGCCTCCTCGAGCAGGCGCTTGCGCTCGCCCTCGCTCAGCGAGCGGGTGAGGTGCGCCGCGGCCTCTTCGACGGCCTCGACGATCAGCGTCCGGATGGTCGCCATGTTGAGCACGCGCACGCGGTCGTGGCGCGCGGCGAGCTCGGAGGCGCGCACGGTCTTGGCATGGCTGCGGATGCTCGCACCGATGTCCATGCGCCCGTCGCGGCCGATGACCGCGGTCTTGCCGCCGGCGACGTGCTTGTCGGTGCCGTCGCCCGGGAAGGGGGAGGTCGGCGGATCGCCGGTGGTGGTGGCCGCTGCGGACGGCGCCGCTTCGGCGTCGGACGCGGCGGGAGCCGACCCCGCCGCGACGGGTTGGTCCTCGACCCGCGCGGTGCCGACGTCGCGCAGTTCCTCGAAGCGTGCGGTCGGCGCGATCACCACCTGGTGGGAGCGTGAGTCGTCGAAAGGGTCGCGGGCGGCCTCGGCCTTGGCCTGGTCGACCGGGGCCATGACCGAGTTGCTCGGGCGCACCACGCGGCGCGAGCCGACGCGCTCGCTACCGGTCTCGGGCGGGAGCGCGTCGCTGAATGGGGTGATCGCCGAGGCGCTGGGACGGACCAGGCGGCGCGTGCCACTGACTGGGGCGCCTGGGGCGGGGCCGCTGCCGTCGAGGATCGGACCACCCTCTTCGACTCCGCTGGTGCGCGGCTTGACCACGCGCCGGGTGTTGTTCTGGCCGCCTTCGACCGCAGACCGCCCCGAACCCGCCGCCGGCCCCTTGCCGCCCCGGTGGAGGCGGGTGTAGGAGTCGAGCAGGCCCTTGAGGCGGGTCTCTTCGCCCGGATCGAAGTGCAGCCAGCGCAGCCGCAGCCCGTCCGGATTGCAGGTCACCACATGGGCGAACAGCTGGCGTGGGGCCAGGTCCTTGAGCGCGAGCGTGATGTCGATGTAAGCGTTGGCTTCGAACTGGATCTGGGTGCCGATCAGCACGCCTTGCAGGCTGATCTCGATGACCGGGGCGTTGACCACCGCGCCGTTGGTCGGATCGGCCACCCGGCAATGGGAGTCTCCGTCGCTGACGTGCAGAACCTCTGCGGCCACGTGGCTTCTCCTGGCTTTCCAGCCAATGCGACTGCGAGGTCGACCTGCGTGGCCATTTGCCAGCGGGCTCCCCCACACGTGTTCTATAAGCCAATACCCCGCTTGGATCAAGCGGGGCAGCCCCAGGGCGTACAACCGACCATGTCACACGACGTGAAGGCGCCATGAAGCACGCTGGCCAGCAAGAGCAGGCTTGGGGCCCATACCCCGACTTCCCTCTTGCAGACCTTTGGACCCATCACAGAATCCCCCGCCTCATCGCCTGCAGCATGGGCGATTAGCTCAGCTGGCTAGAGCGCTTCCTTTACACGGAAGATGTCGGGGGTTCAAATCCCTCATCGCCTACCATGCGGGTTTCTGCGGGTCTTTCTTTACATTCTGGCCTGGTAGCTCAGTTGGTTAGAGCGCCGCCTTGTCACGGCGGAGGTCGTGGGTTCGAGTCCCATCCAGGTCGCCAAACGTCATGCCCCGGCTCACGCCGGGGTATTGCGTTTAACGCTGTCGGGCGGCTCATTCCTTGACCACCAATGGCGGCCTGGATGGGACTCGAACCCACGACGGGGACGATGTTCACGGCGGAGGCGAGCACGGCCGAGGCGGTTCCTCCGCCGAGAGCCGGCCCCAGTGGGGCCGGCGCGCCGCGCGCAGGTGCGCAGGCCCCCGCAGGCGCAGCCGAGGAGGCCGGAGCGCTGGACGTGGGTTCGAGTCCCATCCAGGTCGCCAAACGTCATGCCCCGGCTCACGCCCGGGTATTGCGTTTAACGCTGTCGGGCGGCTCATTCCTTGACCACCAATGGCGGCCTGGATGGGACTCGAACCCACGACGGGGACGATGTTCACGGCGGAGGCGAGC
>JACDGQ010000309.1 GCA_013821615.1 Planctomycetota bacterium | reverse complement strand
ACTTACGCGTCTGCGCGTCTGAAGGCTGTCGACTTCCGGACTTCCGGACTTCCGGACCTCCGGACGGTGGCAAACTGGCTCATCGATAACACGCCTGCTTCACCGCCGCGATGATGCGGTGCGGCTTGGGCAGGGTCTCGTGCTCGAGGTTCGCCGCGTACGGCATGGGGTTCTCGGTGGTGGTGACGCGGCCGACCGGCGCGTCGAGGTCGTCGAACACGCGCTCCATCAGCTGGGCGGCGATCTCGGCGCCGACGCCGCCGGTCTTGTAGCATTCCTCGACCACCACGCAGCGGCTGGTCTTGCGCACCGACTCCGCGATCAGCTCGATGTCGAGCGGCTTGATGGTGCGCCGGTCGATGACCTCGCAGGCGATGCCGTCCTTGGCCAGCGCGTCGGCGGCCTCGAGCGCCCAGTGCACGCAGCGGTTGATCGCCACGATCGTGCAGTCGCCGCCCTCACGCCGCACCACGCCCTTGCCGAAGGGGATGGCGTAGTCCGCGGTGGGGATGTCCTGCTCGTAGTTGTAGAGCATCTCGTTCTCGAGGAAGCACACCGGATTCGGCTGGCGCAGCGCGGTCTTCATCAGGCCCTTGGCGTCGTAGGGCGTCGACGGGCTGACCACGATCAGACCGGGAAAGTGGCTGTAGAGTGCTTCGACCGCGTGGCTGTGCTGCGAGCTGACGCGCGGGCCGGCGCCGTTGGGGCCGCGCATCACCAGCGGGATGGGGAACATGCCGCCAGTCATGTAGCACATCTTCGAGGCGTTCGAGATGATCTGGTCGAAGGCCGGGAAGCTGAAGTTCCACGACATGAACTCGATCACCGGGCGCAGGCCGGTCATCGCCGCGCCGATCGCCAGGCCGGCGAAGCCGGACTCGGTGATCGGGGTGTCGATGACGCGCTCCGCGCCGAACTCGTCGAGCAGGCCCTTGGTCACCTTGTAGGCGCCGTTGTACTGCGCGACCTCCTCGCCCATGATGAAGATGGCGGGGTCGCGCTTCATCTCCTCGTACAGCGCCTGGCAGATCGCCATGCGCATGTTGACCAGTTGCGTGCCGTCCGAGAGCAGGATGCCCTTGTGGCCGTTGATCGGCTCGCTGGCCTTGGTGTTGATCGGGCGCGAAGCCTTCAGCGGGGGAGCCGTCAGAGCGGACATCGGGGGATCCTCAGGGAGACGGAGGGCGGAAGGGAAGAGGGCGGAAGGGCGAACGGCCCTGGGGTCACTCGGCGTAGACGTGGCGGGTCAGTTCGCTGAGCGGCGGCTCCGGGCTCTCGTCGGAGAACTTCACCGCCTCCATGATCTGGGTCATGACCTGCTCCTCGAGCTGCTCCGCGCCGGCTTCGGTGAGCCAGTTCGCGGCCAGCAGGTCGACCTTGATGCGCTCGATCGGATCGAGCGCCTTGTAGCGGTCGACCTCCTCCTTGGTGCGGTAGGTGGCGGCGTCCGACACCGAGTGGCCGCGGTAGCGGTAGGTCTTGGCCTCGATCAGCACCGGGCGGCCGGCGCGCGCGATGGCGATGGCCTGCTGCGCGGTCTTCCACGAAGCGTAGAGATCGAGGCCGTCGAAGGTGAACGAGGCCATGTTGTAGCCCGGCGCCTTGGCCGCGGCGATGTCCTGCACCGACGAGGCGCGCGTGCACGCCGTGCCCATGCCGTACATGTTGTTCTCGATCACGTAGATCGCCGGCAGGTTCCACAGCGAGGCCATGTTCAGCGACTCGTGGAAGGTGCCCTGGGGCGAGGCGCCGTCGCCCAGGTAGGTGATGCTGACGCCGCCGGTCTTGCGGTACTTGGCGCTGAACGCCGCGCCGGTGCCGACCGGGATCTGCCCGCCGACGATGCCGTGGCCGCCGAGCATGTTCCTCTCCTTCGAGAAGAAGTGCATCGAGCCGCCCTTGCCGCGCACGTTGCCGGTGACCTTGCCGAAGAGCTCGGCCATCAGCTCTTTCGGATCGAGGCCGCAGAGCAGGCCGAGCGCGTGGCAGCGATAGCTGGTGACGGTGGCGTCCTTGCTGGGATCGAGGTGGTCGTAGAAGCCGGTCTGGACCGCCTCCTGACCGATGTACGCGTGCAGGAAGCCGGCGATCTTCTTGGCCTCGTAGGCCTGGCTGGCGCGCTCCTCGAAGCGCCGGATCAGCAGCATCTGCCGGTACATCTTGAGCAGGCGTTCCCTGCCCATCTCGTTGCGCACGGCGGCGGCGTCGATGGCGGTCGGCTTGGCGGCGGTCGGGCTCATGGGATCCTCGTCGCGACAGGAAGGCGTGGCGGGCGATCAGCAGGCTTCAGGAAACGCACAGAGCGGGGCGCACAGCGCCGGGAAGCGTCACTTGGGCTCGAGCTGCACGCCCGAATGGGCGGGCGCGGCCTCGGCAGGAGCCGGGGCAGCTGCGGTCGGAGCCGGAGCGGGAGCCTCCGGGACCAAGGCGGGGGCGCTCGGAGCCTTCGGCGCTTCGGGCGCGGGCGCGGGCGCGGCCGGCACCACGGCGGGGGCGATCGCGGGCGCGGTGGCAGGCACCGCAGGCGCAGGCGCACCATCTGCAGGCTTGGCGACCGCGGGCACCGCCGCCACGCCGGGCTTGGCCGCGTCGGTCGCAGCAGCCGGAACAACGGCCTTGCCGGCACCAGTGGTGGTGCCGGTCTGGGCGCCGAAGTCCGTCGGGGTCACGGTGGTGGGCACGACGCCGCCCTTGGCGCCCGCGGCCGCACCCAGGTCCCCGTCATGGTGGATGGAGAGGATGGTGACGATGAGCAGGAAGCTGCCCCCGAGCCAGCCGGTGATCTTGCTCATCTTGCGCCCGGCGCCGACGCCGAGGGTGCTGTCGAGCTGGCCGCCGCCGCCGAAGGAGCTGGACAGGTCGCCGGCTCCGCCCTGCAGCAGGATCATGCCGATGATGAACAGGCACAACGGCCAGAGCAGGATGACCAGGATCAGGGTTGTCGTCGTCACAGCGGCGTCTTTCTTCTTCTATTTCACGTAAGGATGCGGCGCGCGGCTCAGGCCGCGGCGAGGATGGCGGCGAAGTCGGCGGTCTTGAGCGACGCGCCGCCCACCAGGGCGCCATCGACGTCGGGCTGCGAGAGCAGCTCCTTGGCGTTGTCCGCCTTGACCGAGCCGCCGTACTGGATGCGCACCCGCTCGGCGAGCCCGCCGTCGATGCCGCGCACCACGCCGCGCACGAAGGCATGCGCCTCCTGGGCCTGGGCGGTGGTGGCGGTGCGGCCGGTACCGATCGCCCACACCGGCTCGTAGGCCAGCACCAGGGTCGAGAGCTGGGCGGCGGTGAAGCCCTCGAGGGCGCCCTTCACCTGACGGCTGAGCACCTCTTCAAGCTTGCCGCCGTCGCGTTCGGCGAGGGTCTCGCCGATCGCGAGGATGGGCACCAAGCCCTGGGCGAGCACGGCCTTGAGGCGCTTGTTGACGGTCTGGTCGGTCTCGCCGAAGTACTGGCGGCGCTCGCTGTGGCCGAGCAGCACGTGCGTGGCGCCGGCGGCTTTGGCCAGGCTGGCGGAGATCTCGCCGGTAAAGGCGCCTTTCTCTTCCCAGTGCACGTTCTGGACACCCACGCGGATGATGCTGCCGGCGGCGGCCTTGACCGCGGCGGGCACGGCCAGGGCGGTGGGGAAGACCGCGACCTCGGCACGGCTGCTGGCGGCGGCGGCGATCAGGCTGGTGATCAGGGCGCTGCCCTCGTCGCCGGTGAGATTGAGCTTCCAGTTTCCGGCGATGAACGGCTTACGCGACATGGGGATGGTGGCTTTCCAAGGGTCAGCGGAGGTGGCTGCGGGCGGCGTCCGGCACGGCCGCGGACGGCGGTCCGCCGCGCTCAGCGGCGCGGGGACGGGACGATAGGATGGGCTCCGGACTGGTCAATCCCCGAAAACGGTGATTTGGCGCACCACTTGGGCTTTTTTCCGCCCGGCAACCAGGGCGGTTGAGGGCTGTTTCCAGTGCTGGAGCCGAATGCGGCCTCTCGAGCAGCCCTGCAAAGGGGCACTTCGCTCCCGAGACGTGGCATTCCCCTCCATTCGTGGCCTGGAATCCTCCCCCTGCCCCGCCCCTGCCGGTCAAATCCCCGGGATGGGCCCTGTGGAAGGCTGATAATCGGCGGTTGCGACCCCGGACCAGTCCTCCAAGGTGCCGCCATGACCTCGCCGACCGTGCTGATCAGCGGACTCGGGCTGATGGGCGGCAGCCTGGCCGCGGCGCTGGTCGGTTCGGGATGGACGGTGCGCCTCCACCACCGGCGCCGCGAGGTAATCACCCAGGCTGCCGAGTTGGGCCTGGGCACGCCGGTCACCGACCTGCCCGGGGCCGTGGCCGACTGCGACGTGGTCGTGGTGTGCACGCCGGTCAGCATCATCGCGGAGCACATCCGCGCGCTGGTACCTTTCAGTGCACGCGCCGTCTTCACCGATGTGGGCAGCGTCAAGGGCGCCATCTGCCACGAACTTGCCGACCTGGCGCGCAGCGGCCGATTCGTCGGCAGCCATCCCATGTGCGGCAGCCACCAGCAGGGCCTGGAACACGCCGATGCCGCCCTCTACCGCGGCGCCACCACCATCCTGACGCCGCTGGCCGAGACTCCGCCCGCGGCGGTCGCGCTGATCGAACGCCTGTGGCAGGCGGTCGGCTGCAAGACCCTGTGCCTGAGTCCGGATGCCCACGACCTTGCCGTGGCCCAGGCCTCGCACCTGCCGCACGTGCTCGCCGCCGCCGCCGCCGCCGGTCTGAGCCCGCC
>JACDGQ010000308.1 GCA_013821615.1 Planctomycetota bacterium | reverse complement strand
CCCGCACCCCGCACCCCGCACCCCGCACTTCGCACTTCGCACTTCGCATCTCGCGCCCACCGGCAAGCTTTATGACCACCCCCACGCCCCCCATCCGCAACCAGCGCGCGCCGATGCAGTACCGCCGCTTCGGTCAGACCGGCCAGATGCTCAGCGTCATCACGCTGGGCGGCATGCGCTTCGCGCACGGTTGGGACGCGCCGCGCGAGCAGGTGCCCGCGGACACCCGCGAGGAGTGCGCGACGATGGTGCGCCAGGCGCTGGACGCGGGCGTCAACCACATCGAGACCGCGCACGGCTACATCAAGAGCGAGACCTGCTACGGGCTGGTGCTCAACGATGACCTGGGCATCCCGCGCAGCCGCTACCACCTGATGACCAAGGGCGCGCCGGCGACCGCGGAGGCGGCGCGGCGGCTGGTCGACGAGCAGCTGCGCACGCTCAAGACCGACCACATCGACCTCTACGCCTGGCACGGCTTGAACAACGCCGAGCTGATGCGCAGCGCGTGCGCACCGGGCGGCCCGGTCGAGGAATTGCTGAAGCTGCGCGACGAGGGCGTGATCGGCGCGGTCGGCTTCAGCACGCACGCGCCGCTGGAGGTGATCTGCGCGGCGATCCAGACCGGGCTGTTCAGCTTCGTGAATCTGCACTACTACTACTTCTTCCAGCGCAACTGGGCGGCGATCGCCCTGGCCGCCGCGCGCGACCTGGGCGTGTTCATCATCTCGCCCAACGACAAGGGCGGGCAGCTGTTCACGCCGCCGGAGCTGCTGACGCGGCTGTGCGCGCCGCTGACGCCGATCCAGTTCAACGCGCGCTTCTGCCTGCGCACGCCGCACGTGCACACCCTGTCATTCGGCATGACCGCGCCCGCGCACGTCGCGGAGATGCTCGGCACCTTCCCGGTGCAGGTCCCGCTCAGCGCGCGCGACCTGGCCATCCAGCTGGCCCTCGACGCGCGCGCCGGCGTCGATCCCCAGAGCGCCTATGAAGGTTGGGAGCTGATGCCCGATCCCTCGGGCATCAACATCCCCGAGGTGCTGCGCTTCCGCCGGCTGTGGAAGTGCTACGACATGGAGACCTTCGGCTTCTACCGTTACAACATGCTCGAGGCCAAGGGGCACTGGTTCCCGGGCGGCTATGCGACCGAGGAGGCGCTGGCGAAGCTCGAGCGCAGCCGCTGGCCCGCGGGCGTGGACGTCGCGGCGCTGCTGCGCGAGACGCATCTGAAGTTCCATCGGGCGAAGGGGTAGGGGCGGAGGACACGGGACGCGAGATGGTGGACGGTGCAAAGTGGGGAGTGCGGAGTGCGGAGTGACCGGGGGATGAGGGCAAGCGTCGGACCTGGGAGTCTGTCGCACCCCGCACCGTCCACTCCGCATCAACCGCGGAACATGCGCGGAACTCCGGGCAATTCCGCTTGTCCGTGTCCCAGAGTCACCGGCCAGCGCTTTACAACAGCGGTAAAAAAGGTATCGACATGACATTGGATCCGGCCGTGCCGGCACGCGCATCCGCATTCCCCCACCTCGAACCTCCTGAAGAAGCATAGCGATGCTGAACTCCGCCGCGACCTCCTTGCTCGCCTGCCTGTTGCTGATGGTGACGAGCGCCTGCGCGGTTGCCGCGGACGCCAAGCCGGAGCCCGCCCAGGACCTCACGGGTTGCGCGTTCACCGTGCGCGCGGTCGGTGACGAGCACAAGAAGGACCCCGCGACTGCGATCACCTTCGACGCCACCACCGCCAGCGGCAAGCTGCTCGGCGATGCCAAGGTCACGTATACCGTCAAGCGCAAGAAGAAGAGCCCCGAGACCACCTTCGAGGGCACCGGAACGACCAGCGATGGCACCACGGTCACGATCGAGGGCGCGGTCGACGGCAAGGCGATCCACGGCTCGGTCACGCGCCGCCCGAAGGACAAGCCCGCCGAGGCGGTGAACTTCAGCGGCACCATGAGCGCGGGGACGCCGAAGCGGAAGGCTTGATGGCGCGGGACGCGCGCCGCCCGGGCAGACTCAGCGGCCCTTGCCCTTGACCTTGACGGCGTCGGCGAGGGTGGTTCGCGACATCACCTCGAGGGCGGCGTCATGCACGCCGCGGAAGAGGTGCCGCGCCCCACAGCTTTTCTCGTCCTCGCAGTCGTCGCAGCGCGCGTAGGCGGTGACGCTCAGGCAGGGCAGCGGCGCGACCGGGCCGTCGATGGCGCGCACCACGGTCAGCAGATTGATGTCGGCGGGCTCGCGCGCCATCTCGTGGCCGCCGCCCTTGCCGACCTTGCTGCGGATGATGCCGTGGTTGCGCAGCTGGAGCAGGATCAGCTCGAGGAACTTGGGCGGGATCTGCTCGGCCTTGGCGATCAGGCCGGCCTGGACCGGTCCCTCGCCACGGTGGCGGGCGAGGTGGAGCAGGGCCTTGATCGCATATTTGGCGCGGTTGGTGAGCATGGACCCTGGTTCCGGACGCCGATCGGCCCGCTCCGCCCGCGGCCGGCTCCCCGGCCCTGCGGCATATCCCCTATCCCGATAGGATGTGCATATGTGAATCGCTGGCGACCCCCTGTCAACGCGGACCGGGCCCGTCCGGGCCGGCGTGGCTGGCCGCCCCTTGCGCGCTCCGCAGTCCACTCGACCATCTCCACCCACCCACCCCTGCGAGCAGCCATGACCAAAGCCCTCTTCCACACTCCGCGCGGCGACATCACCGTCGAGCTGTTCTCGAAGGTCGCGCCCAAGACGGTCGAGAACTTCATCAAGCTGGCCAAGGCCGGCTTCTACGACCAACTTGCCTTCCACCGCGTGATCCAGGGCTTCGTCATCCAGGGCGGCTGCCCCAACACCAAGGCCGGCGCGCGCGGCGCCCCCGGCACTGGCGGCCCCGGCTGGAACATCAAGTGCGAGACCGCAAACAACCCCGAGAAGCACGCGCCCGGCACGCTGAGCATGGCCCACGCCGGCAAGGACACCGGCGGCAGCCAGTTCTTCCTCACCCACGCCGCCACCCCGCACCTCGACGGCGTGCACACCGTGTTCGGCCGCATCGCCAGCCCCGCCGACCTCAAGGTCGTGCTCGCAGTCAAGCAGGGCGACCGCTTCAGCGTCGAGATCGTCGAGGGATGACCCTGTCGGTGGCGCAGCGCGACTTCGTCGCGCTGCTGGTCCGGCGCCGAGCCCTGACGTTCGGTGACTTCACTCTGAAGTCGGGGCGCAAGAGCCCCTACTTCATCAACACCGGGTGCTTCAACCAGGGCGGCGATCTGGCGCGGCTGGGCGCGGCCTATGCCGCCACCGTGCTGGCGCGCTTCGGCGACGGGGTGCAGGTGGTGTTCGGTCCGGCGTACAAGGGCATCCCCCTGGCTCTCGCGACCGCCCAGGCCTATGAAGCACTGGTCCGGCGCGAAGTTGGCTGGACCTACGACCGCAAGGAGGCCAAGACCCACGGCGACGGCGGCCTGTTCGTCGGCGCGCCGCTGGTCGCGGGCACGCCGGTGGTGATCGTCGACGACGTCCTGACCGCGGGCACCGCGCTGCGCGAGTCGCTGGCCAAGCTGCAGCCGAGCGGCGCGCGCGTGCTTGGCGCGGTGGTCGCGGTCGACCGTCAGGAGCGCGGGCAGGGCGACGTGACCGCGATCCAGGAGCTGCACCGCGATCTGGGCGTGATCGTGGCGCCGATCATCACCATCACCGAGGCTGCCGATCATCTGGTGGCCAACGATGTCGATGGACGGCGCTATCTGGGCGCTGCGGACCGCGAACGGATCGCGGCGCATCTCGCGGGCTGAGACCGCGCCGGCACGGTGGTGCAGCGGGAGGGGAGAGCCGAGTGCAACTCGGCGATCCCAGGAGGCGGGCGCCCTCCGCACTGGGATCGCCGAGTTGTACTCGGCAAGGAACATCAGCGATTTCGTGCGATCCGCCGATCCCCGCTCCTCACCCGTCCTCGAATGCCCCCATATCCGTGCGTGCGGTACGCGCCCGGCTACCCGCCCGGCTGCTCGCGGCCGGCATGCGCTTGGGCACCAGGCCACCGACGGTGCCCGAAGCATGCGGGGCATCGACATCCTGGCTCCACAGGTCCCGGACCGCGTTCCGGCAGGGCGAGTCCGGCGCCAGGCTGTAATCGCCCTGCGCCGCATCACGGAAGCCAGGCGCAGCGCCGCTGCGCGAGTCGCGGAAGCCCGGCGGCACGGCGGCGCCGGGCGGCAGCCAGTTGCGATAGCCCTCGACCCGGCCGGCCTCGGCGATGCGCTCGCTGCCGGTGAAGATGTTGCCGTCCGCGGCGACCGCCAGGCGGCCGGGGATGAGGAAGACGTTGCGCGCATCGGCGGCCACACAGGTGTTGCCGATCAGCTGGAGGACGCCATCACCCTCCCCCTCCACCTGGATGAAACGCACGCTGTTGTCGGGGCGCGCGGCGCTGCTGACGATCAGGTTGCCGCTGAGGATCGCGATGGTCGGCTGCGCGCCGGTGGCGATGCTGATCTCGCCGTCGGCCGCGGCGGTGATGCGGTTGGCCACCAGCTCGAGCCGCCCGCAGGTGCTGCGCAGCGACTGGCCGAAGAGCTGGTCGTGGAGCAGGCAGCCGCGCACCAGCGCCTGCCCGGCGAACAGGCTGAGCGCCCGGCAGTGGCCGTCGGCGCCCGCCGCGCCGCAGCCACCGATGTCGCAATCTTCGATGTGGATGCGCTCCGCAACCGCGTCGATGCCCTGGTCGCAGCGCGCGATGCGGCAGTCGCTGAGCGTGGCCCCGCGCACCTCGACCAGGC
>JACDGQ010000307.1 GCA_013821615.1 Planctomycetota bacterium | reverse complement strand
CGAGCAGGGTGGCGGTGGTGGGTTTGGGCATGGGGGGGAAGCAGGAGGGGAGAAGGGGACGGCGGGAGGGGCGGAGGGAAGCAGGGGGAAGGCGGAAGGCAGACTGCGGGGAGCAGGGAGCAGGGAGCAGGGAGCAGGGAGCAGGGAGCAGGGAGCGAGAAGCGAGAAGCGAGAAGCGAGAAGCGAGAAGCGAGAAGCGAGAAGCCGATCCGCGATGCCCCGACTAGTCAAGGACCGCTGCAATGCGGGCCAGCCGCGTTGCGAACGCGGCGTCTTCCAGCACCGGGACGGACCCCGCGAGCGGGATCTGGTCGCGCAACGGTATCCAACTGCGGCAGCCCGCATAGCTGGGATGGTCGGGGATGCTGACCGGGACGGGCAGGCGCTGGATGCGCAGAGCGATGACGAACAGCCACGGCTGGTCGCGGTAGCGGAAGCGGCTGGCCAACTCCCCCGCTGTCCACATCAACTCATCGCCCAGCGCGGCGAGTCTCCCCGGATCGGTGACTTTCCAGATGCGCGCAGCCTCTGCCCACAGCCCCACCACATGCCGACCTGGTTCCGGATCCACGGCGACACCAGCGAGGTAGTCGCCGGCATAGGCAGGCAGAAGGCGGTCCGCATCCTGGTGCAGGTGGGTAGGCAACAGCGCGAAACGCTCGTGTTCGAGCGCGAACAGCCCACCCTGGCGCTCGTGGATGCCGCCTTTGCGCACCACCAGGGTCACGCGGCCCTCACCGAGGGCCCGGCACGCCACCGCCCATTCCTGGAGGCCGATGGCGAGAGATCCAGTGGCTGCGGACATGGCGGCAGGTTCGGGAAGGCCCGTAGGACGGCAAGCCCCCGCACCTCTCCACGATGTCCAGCCGAGTGGCAGGAGCCGGTTTACATCAGTCCTCATCACTGTGCACGACCACGGCGCCGGCTTGCCCGGTGGGAAAGGATGTCAGCTGGTGTACACTCCCATCGTCTTGTTCCAGCAACGCCCCCCGTCATCCCCGGTACCCGCTCCCATGCCCCTGCGCCGCGGCTTCACCATGATCGAACTGCTGGTGGTGGTGTCGGTGATCGCCGTGCTGGCCGGCATCCTCATTCCAACCGTCAGCATGGTGCGCCGCCTGGCCAACGACGTGAAGTGCGGGAACAACCTGCAGCAGATCGCCGGGGCGATGGTGGTCTATCGGCACGACAACGATGACGCCTTCCCCCCCTCAGCTCTCGGCATGACTCTATCGAGCGGTCTGCTGCCGAACCTGCGCAAGATCTTCTTCTGCCCGGAGGATCGCGGACTGCCCCCAGGTTCGGTGAACAGCATGGGCCGGCCAGCCTCCTACCCGACCACCAGCTGGGGGGATTTGGCATACATCTATGAAGGCGGATCTCTGATCGGCGCGCCCACGGGATCAAGCTACGATTACGAGATGAGTTCAATCCCCATGCACAGCAGCGAGCTCAATTTCTTCTACAAGGACTACGATGAAGCGCCGACGAAGCCCAAACCCGCGCTGAACAGCCCGGAGGCGACCTGGGCCGCGGGCAAGACCCATCAGCGTTTCTTCGGGAACCTCAGCGGCACCAGCTCGAGCGTCCACGGCGCACCCTTCCCGACCTCGTTGTTCCCGATCATGCGCTGCTACTGGCACTACAAGTGGACCGGCAACAATGTCGTCGAGGACAACCAGAAGAAGATCAAGAATGTCAGCTGGGATCTGAACGTCTTCAATTCCACCCCGTACTGGGAGCACGACGTCAATCCGAACATCCCGATCCATTAGTAAGCTGGGCACTGCGGCACGCGCCCAGCCGGGTGGAATACACCAAGCCAAAAAAGAAGCACCACGGCGGATCGCCGTGGTGCCTTCGGAATGTCAGGAAGCAGTGGCCAGGACCTACTTCCGCGTCTCCTTCGAATTGATCCACTTCATCATCTTGCGCAGCTTGCGGCCGACCTCTTCGACCGGGTGCTGGGACTCGGACTTGCGCAGCTTGTTCATGTTCGGCTTGCCCGCGGCGCACTCGGCGCGGAAGGCCTTGGCGAACTTGCCGGTCTGGATGTCCTTGAGGATGGTCTTCATCGTCGCCTTGGTCTTGGGCGTGATGATCTTGGGGCCGGTGATGTAATCGCCGTACTCGGCGGTGTTCGAGATCGAGTAGCGCATGTAGCTGATGCCGCCCTCGTACATCAGGTCGACGATCAGCTTGACCTCGTGCAGGCACTCGAAGTAGGCCATCTCGGGCGGGTAGCCGGCCTCGGTCAGAGTCTCGAAGCCGGTCTTGATCAGCGCGCTCAGGCCGCCGCAGAGCACGGCCTGCTCGCCGAACAGGTCGGTCTCGGTCTCGTCCTTGAAGGTGGTCTCGATGATGCCGGCACGCGCGCCGCCGATGGCGTTGCCGTAGGCCAGGGCACGCTTCAGCGCCTTGCCGGTGGCGTCCTGCGCGATCGCGACCAGGCAGGGCACGCCGCCGCCCTTGACGTACTCGCTGCGCACCGTGTGGCCGGGGCCCTTGGGCGCGATCATGGTCACGTCGACGGACGTGGGCGGCTTGACGAAGCCGAAGTGGATGTTGAAGCCGTGCGCGACCATCAGCATCATGCCGGGGCGCAGGTTCGGGCCGATGTCGCTGGCGTAGACGTCGGGCAGGAACTCGTCGGGCACCAGGCACATGACGATGTCGGCCTGCTGCACCGCCTCGCCGGGGGGCAGGACCTTGAAGCCGTGCTTGAGCGCCAGCTTGGCGTTCGGGCTGGTGCGGTTGTGGTTGCCGACGATGACATTGACGCCGCTGTCGCGCAGGTTCTGCGCGTGGGCGTGGCCCTGGCTGCCGTAGCCGACCACCGCCACGGTGCTCTTCAGGATGGGGGCGAGCTTGGCGGTCTTCTCGTAGTGGACCTTGATGGCCATGACGACTTCCTTGGACTGGGGGATGAACTGCGATGGTTGTGCGGGAAGGGCGCGAAGTATGGGAACCGCCCCCTGCGGGCAAGGGGATGCCCGTGGCGCGCGGTCTGGAAGGAGGGCTGGACGGCTGTGGGAGGCCGGCGCCGCGCCCGGTCCCTCAGGACTTCCGGACTTCCGGACTTCCGGACTTCCGGACCAGCTCGCCGCCAGCGCCTCCGGAAAGCAGCGCTTCCGCCCCGGCGAGCTCCTCCGGCGTATTGATGCCCATCACCCCGGCGACGTCGTCGGTGACCACCAGCTCGACCGGTTGGTGCGCGGCGACCAGCAGGGCGACCACGTCGGTCAGATAGTATTCGCCCTGGGCGTTGGTCGGGCGCACCTCGCGCAGGGCGCGGAACAGGTCGGTGGCGCGGAAGGCGTAGATGCCGGTGTTGATCAGCTGGACGGCGCGCTCGGCGGGGCTGGCGTCCTTGTATTCGACGATGCGCGCGAGGCGGCCCTGGGCGTCGGTGATCATGCGCCCGTAGCGCGCCGGATCAGCGAGCCTGGCCGCGACCACCGAACACGCCGCGCCTGCCGCATCATGGTGCGCGAGCAGGCGGCGCAGCAGCGCCTCCGGGATCAGCGGACAGTCCCCGTAGAGCACCAGCACGGTGCCACCGTGAACCGCGGACTCGGCGCACAGCACCGCGTGACCGGTGCCGAGCTGCTGGTCCTGCACCGCCACCGTCGCGCCCGCCGCCCGCACCACCGCTTCGACCGCTTCGCGCTGGTAGCCGACCACCGCCACGGTCTCGCGCAGCCCCAGGCGCGCGCAGGTCCCGAGCACGTGCGCGATCAGCGGCCGGCCGCCGAGCGGGTGCAGGACCTTGGCGAGGTCCGAATCCATGCGCGTGCCCTTGCCGGCGGCCAGGATCACGGCGGTGGTGTCAGATGTCTTCATCGGCTTCCTCGAGGGTGGCCGGCATCGTGGACGCCTGCGCGTCCTGTCCAGCCGGATGCCAGCGCAGGTGGAGGGCCTGCGCGGTGGCGGCGGTGATGCGCGTGCGCTGGGCGATGGCGTGCCCGGGGACCCAGACGATGCCGTTGCGGTCGGCGACCACCGGCGTCAGCGGCCGCAGCCGGCTCGACACCCCGCGCGCGGAGAGGAATTTGACCACCGTCTGCCGCCCGGGCGCGCCGAGCGGCAGCCAGCGCTCGCCGGACTCCGACAGTCGCCAGGCCAGCGGCCAGGCGCAGGCCTCGGCCGCGAGCATGGCGTGGTGGCGGTCCGTGCTCAGCGTGAAGGGCGCCACCACGACGCTGACGCGCATCCGCTCCCAGCCGCGGTGGTACTCGCCCGGACCGGCCAGCTGCACGATGTTCGCCGGCACGCGCGGCTGGGCCAGCTCCCAGGCGAGCGCGTGCGGACGGCGCAGGAACAGCCAGCGGCCGAGGGCGAAGCGCCGCCCGGCGACGCCATGCGCGAGCTCATCCAGGCGGCGCAGGTGCGGCCGTTCGATGGGCAGGTCGAGGTGCTGCAACAGCCGTCGCCACACCAGCAGCCGCTGGCTCTCGGGCAGCGGCAGCACGCCGTCGGTGAGCAGATCGTCATCGGCCAGGGCGCGCCGCCAGGTCGCGGTCACCGTGCCCTCGCTCTCGGCGAGGATGGTGCGGTTGTCATCGGCGAGGCGGGCGAGTTCCGCGCCAAAGCCGGGCACCCCCGCCTCCAGCGCGGGCAGCACGCGGTGGCGGAGCCAGTTGCGCTGATGACGCACATCGTCGTTGCTGGTGTCCTCGTGCCAGGCCACGCCCTGGCGCACGCAGTGCTCGCGCAGTTCGGCGCGGGTGAATGGCAGCAGCGGCCGCACCAGCGGCAGGCGCGGAGCGAGCT
>JACDGQ010000306.1 GCA_013821615.1 Planctomycetota bacterium | reverse complement strand
ACCCAATCCACCATCAGGCGGACCGCCTCCTGGTGGTCTGCAATCGCCAGCGTCCGGAACAACGCGTCGGCGGGCCCGGATCCGGCCACCGTGATGGTTCCCTGACTCCGCCCGATGCCCGCGATGCTGCCGTGGACGGTGCGGGTCGGCGCGCCAGCGCAGGCGAACACCGCGAACTTGATGCTCGAGGATCCGCCGTTGAGGGTCAGGACGTAGGCCGACGCGGGGGCCGCGGGCCTCACGCGGGAACCTTGCCGCCCTTCCGCTTGGGCGCCGCCTGCGGCTTGCCCCAGAGCGACGGGTCCGGCGTCAACTGCGCCAGCAGCTGGTCCGCCAGTTCCACCGCGTCCTTGGCCAGGGTCTCGGCCGGCCAATCGTTGGCGTGGTAGGTCATCGCCAGGCCCTGGAGCGCGAGGGCCGCGATGTGCTGGTGGGTGGTCATCTCGGCGGCCGGCCTGTCCTTGGCCAGCCTGATGGCGTGCTCGTGAGGCGTGGGCGTGCGCGTGTCGGTGAGGTCTTCGTTCATGATCGGATCCTGGTTGGACGGTGGATATGCTGCCGCTCGTGCGCCCACTGCATGGGCGCCATCATCAAGGATCTTCATCGCCAGAACCGGTTCGCCTGACCGCACTCGCGCTCCCAGGCACAACGAGCCCTTCATCATGGGATTCTTGCATCCCGTGCCCGCGGACTTCTTCATCACGAAGCAAGCGCAGGAGCTACTGTCTGGCGCGGACTGCGCCGTGCGATCACAGGCACGCGTTGCGCAGGCGCAGGGCGTTCGCGATCACCGAAACCGAACTCAGCCTCATCGCTGCACCGGCGATCATCGGACTGGGCAGCGTGCCAAACACCGGGTACAGCACGCCCGCCGCCAACGATAGCGGAAGCTGGGGATATCATATCATTCTGCTTTTCGCGAGGGCAGAGGTGCGGGACGGGCCTGAGCGCAATGCCCATTTCCTGAAACGCTCACCCACCACGGCGATGAGCAAAACGATGATCGCCATTCCAACCACCGCCCAGACCCGCATTCCGCCATGATTCATCCATCCATCGCTGTGGTCCATTGACATCCTTCTTTCCCATCAACCGCAGCCGTCGGAGCGCCAACACCAACGGGCCCACATGAATATTCCTGCATCGATCTATCCGCAGCAACCTTTCGCATCCTTCCTGGATTCCTTCTGGGATTGCGGATCGATGAACTTTTTCAGGCAGGTTTCACCGCAAAAATAGTACGTCTTCCCATTGCGCTCGGCGTGGATTGCGGTCGCCGGATCAACGGTCATGCCGCAGATGGGGTCTTTGCTCACTGGCTTGGAACTCTTCATGTGATGACACCTCGTTGTTGAGCGAGCCGGTATGCTGGAAGCGTGATCGCCCGCCGCTTCGGGAACTCCGAGGATAGCGAACCCCACCCATTTCCGGCCATGGGGTGAAGACCTACCTGCTGGCAAGCTCGACCTCAACTAACGTACGCTATTCCTGACGCCGCAGTCTCTCCAGTGATGAGTTTGACCTGGCGGCAAAACCACACGGATGATGCCGCCCCAGGCAAGGCGCTGGCGCAGGTCGAACTCTGCGTTCGCCTCAAGTCGGTAACCAGAGCAACCACTTATGGATGCCCAGGTCATTCGCCGCCCGGGCAAGCTCCACATCGGCTCGACGTGCCAGCTGGACGGACTCCTGCTTGAATTCCTTGGTGTAGTTACGCCGCTTGGCCTTGGCTGACCGGGACGGGGTTGGGGTGGAAATGGTGGACCATCCGAGCAGCGGTTTCCCGCTTATCATGGCGTCCACAAAACCGGGGGAGGATCACCGGGAATGGAGTATGGTGACCATGGGAACCGGGATGAGACCACCCGTTCGCGGGTGGAAGCCTGGTGGGTCCAATGCGAGAACGGCCGCCAGTGCGACGGAAGTACCAGAACCAATGACCCCTTTCCCGGCATCGCCGATCACGCCACCGGGTACTTCATGCGCGCCCTGGCGGCGCGGGCCGCGACCGGCCACCGACGCCCCCCAGGACCGGAGCAGAAACATGAACGCGCCACGCCTCACCGCACCCTCCGCCCTCCGCCGTCCGGCCCCGCTCCACCGCGTGGTCGGCCTGTTGGCGCTGGCCATCGCGGCACGCACCGCCGAGCACCCCGCCCCCACCGAGAGCGCGACGGCCGCCGCTGCTCACCCCGGCGCGAACGTCACCGTCACCGACCACCACGACGGCACGGTGACGATGGCAAACGGCATTGCCAGCATCGTCATCGTCACCAAGACCGGCCGGCTCGATTCGCTGACCTACACCTACGACGATGGCGGCACCATGCGCACCGCCGAGACCCTGGCCGGCAAGGGGCAGTACTACTACGGCGGCTTCATGCTCGGCGACGGCACCTACGCCTACACCCTCGCTGCCGATCCGGCGGCCAGCGGCGGCGGCTACGCCGACGTCAAGCTGGTGAGCGACACCGCGACGCACGGCCTGATGGAGATCCACTTCTCGATGCTGCGCGGCTCGCCCGGCTTCTACTCGACCGGACGCCTGCTGCACCGCGCCCAGGACGAGGCCTTCAGCGTCACCGCCTGGGGCGTCGTGACGCGCGTGCCGCCGGCCTTCAACTGGCTGAGCGCCGACGCGGTGCGCGACCGCATGATCGGCGTGCCGAGCAAGAAGGGCACCGGCGTCCCGAACTCGCCGCACGAGATCTCCGTCAACCACGACGGCGACCAGGCCGGCGCCTACGCCGACAAGTTCATCTACGGCCAGGACCACGCCGACCTGCGCGCCTGGGGATGGAGCAGCGTCGGCAAGGGCGGGCTGAACGTCGGGCGTTGGATGATGACGACCATGGAGTTCAGCAACGGCGGGCCGATGAAGCGCGACGTCTCGGTCTACCCGTACAGCGAGCTCAACAACTCGATCCTCACCGGCGAGCTGGGCATGGGCTCCGACGGCGATCTGGCGAAGGGCGAGGTCTGGGAGAAGACCTGCGGACCGTGGTTCATCTACCTGAACAGCGTGCCGACGCGCATCGACGATCCCGCCAAGGCGGCGCACCTGCTGCACGCCGATGCCCTGGACCGCGCCGCGGCGGAAGAGAAGGAATGGCCGTACGCGTGGTTCAAGGACCCCTCCTTCGTCCCGGAATCCGGACGCGGGACGGTGCGCGGGCGCCTCGTGATCGCCGATCGCGGCGATCCGCAGGCCTCGGCCGCCGGACTGTGGGTCGGCCTCCAGCAGCAGCCGCTGACCAGTCGCGGCATCTACGACTTCCAGAAATGGCTGAAGCCCTACCAGTTCTGGGTGCAGACCGCGGCGGACGGTAGCTTCTCCATCCCGCACGTGCTCGCCGGCGCCAACTACACGCTGTGGGCCTACGGCACGGGCGCGGCGGGCACCTTCATCTCGCAGCATCAGGTGGGCGGCGATCCGCCCCTGCTGCTCGACCTGCCGGCCAAGCCCTTCGCCGTCACCGTTTCCGCCGGCGGCACGACCGAGCTCGGTACCGTGAACTGGACGCCGCAGCGCGTCGGCGCGACGGTCTTCGCGCTCGGCACCCCCGACCGCAAGGCCAGCGAGTTCCGCCACAGCGAGGATTACTGGGCCCCCGCCAACCCGCCCAAGCTCGGCTTCCCCACGCCGGTGTGGGGCGGGCAGGTGGAGTTCGGCGTCGATTTCCCGGCGGGCATGACCTACACCGTCGGCAGCAGCCGCTGGGCGACGGACTGGAACTACGTGCTGCCCTCGCTGCCCGACGCGGGCGGCGCCTTCCAGCCGTGCACCGGGACCATCGCCTTCGAGCTGGAGCGCGCGCCCGCCGCCGAGGCCCTGGCCTCGCTCTACCTCGGCTGCGCCGGCGACGACGGCGGCAAGGTGCACGTCCTGATCAACGGCACCGAGGCGGGGGCCGGCGTCACCGCGACGCCCAACGCGCTCGGCCCCGACGGTTTCGATCCGCCGTATTCCGACGACAGCAGCATCCACTTCGGCAACCACGGGCCGTTCTCCGACGAGCGGCTCAGCTTCCCCGGGCGCATGCTGCGCGCCGGCCGCAACACCATCGCCATCACCATGGACGCGCGCCGCATGACCAGCTACCTGATGGTCGACTACCTGCGCCTCGAGCTGGCCGGCTACGTCCCCCCGGCGCCGACCGGCGTGACCGCGGACGCCGGCAACCAGCGCGCCCTGGTCACCTGGCGGCTCGTACCCGGGGCGACGACCTACACGGTGTGGCGCTCGACCGCCGCCGACGGCGGCTTCACCGCGCTCGCCAGCCATCTGGTCGGGCCGGTGTGCGGCGACGCGTTGACGATGTCCTACAGCGACACCACGGCCGCCAATGGCACGCGCTACGCCTACGCGGTGCAGGCCGGCAACCCGGAAGGCGAAAGCGCACGCTCGGCGCCGAGCCGCGGCGTGGAGCCATCCGCCCAGCTGACGACATCGGCTCCGGCGCCGCCGACCGGTCTGCGCGTGGCCGATACCGGTCACCACCAGGTGGCGCTGGAATGGCAAGCCACTCCGGGCGCGGACCATTACGCCGTCTGGCGGACGACGCTGCAGCCGGACGGGGTGGGCGGCAGCTACGGATTGCGCACCATCCTGCTCGATACCACCGACGCCGTGCGCTTCACCGACGGCACTCCGACCGACGGCCGCACCTACCGCTACCACGTGACCGCGCTCGCCGCCGCCGGCGCCAGCGGGCCATCCGCTGCGGTGACGGCGGTGCCGCTGCCACCACCGCCGACGTCCGCCCCGCAGGGCCTGGCGG
>JACDGQ010000305.1 GCA_013821615.1 Planctomycetota bacterium | reverse complement strand
GCCTGACGGTGCGCGCCGGCAGCCATGGCGTGCGCGTGATCGGGCCCGGCCTGGGCGCTGACACCGCGCTGGTGCGGCTCGAACCCGGTCTGAAAGGATTCCGCCTTGCCGGCATCGAGCTCGCCGAGGCCCCCGGCGCGGCGCTCGAGGCCCTGGTCTCGGCGCGCGCCGAGATCGCCGACTGCTCCGCCGCGGCGCCCATCGCCCTGAGCGGCGCGCAGCTGCACTTCACCAACCTGCGCGCCACCGGCGGCATGCTGGTCGAGAACCAGGCGCGCCTGCGCCTCGACGACAGCCTGCTCTCTGGTCCTATCGCCCTGGTGCTGCGCGATGGCCACGCCGAGGTCCACCAGAGCTGGCTGTGCGGCACCGGCGCCACGGCCGGCACCGTAGTCAGTGCCGCGGCCGGCAGCATCGACCTCGACGCCGTCGTCATCACCGCGCGCTGGCCCGGCGAGGCCGGCACCGGCCTGGGTCTCGGCGCGCACGTCAGCGCCACCCTCCACGATGTCGCCATCGACCACCTCGCCACCGGCATCGAGGTCGACCGCGCCGAACTCACCGCCATCGACGGCCTGACCATCACCGCCAGCGCCACCGGCCTGCGCTGGAGCGGTCCGCGCGGCGACGGCTGGCGCTGGGAACGCCTCCTCCTCCAGGCGCCCGAGCCCCTGCACGGCCTCAGCCAGCTCGCCATCACCGGGCAGGGGGCCCGCCAGGAGCGGCTGGTACTGGTCCCGAAGTAACGCGTGGGCGCAGGCGCGAGGCGAGAGACCCGAGACACGAGACACGAGACGCGAGACCATGCACCGGTGTCTCGCGTCTCGCGTCTCGTGTCTACCCCCACGGTCGGCCTGGGGTCCTCCTCGTCCCGGCGCCCCAATTGCGGCGGCTGGTTTCCCAGGGTATGCCAAGGGTGAACTCTCGCCGCACGGAAGCCCATGGCCGAAACCATCCTGGTCGTCGATGACGAACCCTCCATCCGCCACGCCATCGTGCGCGCCTTCGCCGATCTGACGGTGCGCGAGGCCGAGGACGGCAAGACCGCCCTGCTGCTGGTCAAGGATGCGTATCCCGACCTGGTGCTGCTCGACCAGCGCCTGCCCGATGGCGACGGCCTGGAGCTGATCGCGCGCATCCACGCCATCGATCCCGACCTGCCCGTCGTGCTGCTCACCGGCCACGGCAGCGTCGATCTCGCCGTCGATGCGCTCAAGCTCGGCGTCGCCGACTTCATCGAGAAGCCCTTCAAGCTCGAACGCCTGCGCCACACCGTCGGCCTGCTGCTCGAAAAGCAGCGCCTCGGCCGCCAGGTCGCGCGCCTCTCCGGCAAGGCCACCGGGCGGGTCTCGCTGGTCGCGCACAGCTCGGCGATGAAGCGCGTCATGGCCTTGGTCAAGCGCGTCGCCGGCGTGCCCGGCACCACCGTGCTGATCCAGGGCGAGAGCGGCGTCGGCAAAGAGCTGGTGGCGCGCGCCATTCACGAGCGCTCGTCGCGCGTCGACAAGAACTTCGTCGCCATCAACTGCGCGGCGCTGTCCGAAAACCTGCTCGAGGCCGAATTGTTCGGCTATGAAAAGGGCGCCTTCACCGGTGCAGATAGCAAGGGCAAGGCCGGGCTGTTCGAGGTCGCCGACGGCGGCACCATCTTCCTCGACGAGGTCGGCGAGATGCCGCTGCAGCTGCAGACCAAGCTGCTGCGCGCCCTGCAGGAGCGCCGCTTCCGCCGCGTCGGCGGCCTGCAGGACGTCGATGTCGACGTGCGCGTGGTCGCCGCCACCAACCGCGACCTGCGCCAGGAGGTCGCCGCCGGGCGCTTCCGCCGCGACCTCTACTACCGCCTGCGCGTGGTGCCGCTCAACGTCCCACCGCTGCGCGACCGCACCGACGACATCCTGCCGCTCGCCGACCACCTGCTGAAGCGCCTGGCACCCGAGCTGGGTCGGCCCGGCCTCAAGCTCGCCACCGCCGCACGCGCCGCGATGGTCGCCTATCCGTGGCCCGGCAACGTGCGCGAACTGGCCAATGCGGTCGAGCGCGCGGTCATCGCCGCCGAAGGCGAGGAGATCACCAGCGACGACCTGTGCATGGACGAGGAGCTGCCGCTGAACGAGCCGTATGCCACCCCCGCCCACGCGGCCCCCGCACCCGTCGCGGTTGCGCCGCCCGCGCCCCCGGCCCTGCCCAAGGGCGCCCTGCTCATCCCCCCTGGCGAGCGCAACCTCTCGCACATCGAGGCGCTGGTCGTGCGCGCCGCGCTGGACGAGACCGGCGGGCAGAAGAGCAAGGCTGCAGAGCTCCTCGGGATCAATCGGACGACGCTGTATAACAAGTTGCGGGAGCTGGGGTTGATGCCGGCGATTGGCGAGGCGGAGACGGTCGAGGCGGCGCGTACACCGTGAGACCGGGCGGCGCTGCGCGCGCCGGCCGCTGACGGCTGGCGGCTGACAGCTGACGGCTTGTTTTCCCAGGCACTTAGGAAAATCGACGCGATTGCGGCTTTCAGGCAACGCCTTGGACCTGTCGCCGCCAGCCGCCAGCCGCCAGCCGTCTGCCCTCCCCCTTCCCCATCAGCCCTGCCCCCATTCCTAGGGTATAGTCCCGGGCCATGCCCCTGCATCGTCAGCCGCGACCCAGCCTGCCGTCCGCTCCCCACCAGGGCTGCGCCGCGTGAGCGATCCCGCCCAGCTGCGCGACCACGACGCCCTGACCGCCGAGGTCGAGCGCCTGCGCCCGCTGGCCGAGATGGGGCGCATGGCCGCGACCGTGGCCCACGAGATCCGCAATCCCCTGGCCGGCATCAGCGCCAACGCCGAGCTGCTGCGCGAGGCGGTCACCGACGACGGCGACGCCGAGAGCGTCGACATCATCCTCGCCGAGGTCGAGCGCCTCGGCCACCTGGTCACCGACCTGCTCTACTACAGCCGCGAGCGCGAGCCGGAGCGCAAGCCGCTCGACCTCTCGTGGGTGGCGCGCACCACCTGCGAACTCTCGCAGTCCGATGCGGAAAAAGCCGGGGTGACGCTGTCGTGGAAGGGCAGCGGCCGCGCCATGGGCGATGGCGAGCTCAGCCGTCAGGCGCTGCTCAACGTGGTGCGCAACGCCGTCCAGGCCTGCCGCGAGGGTGGCAGCGTGACCATCACCGTCTCGCAGGGCGCGATGCACGTCGCCGACACCGGCAGCGGCGTCCCCGAGATCCTGCGCGAGCGCATGTTCGAACCCTTCATCACCGGCAAGACCCGCGGCCTGGGCCTGGGCGCCACCGTCGCCAGGCGCTGCCAGCGCCGCCAGCTCGGCGAGCTCGCCCTGGTCGCGACCTCTGGGGCGGGCAGCGAGTTCCAGCTGACCTGGCCGATGGATTGATGGCTGGGGCCGCGCCTTCCAGCGACGGCTTGATCGATGTGGCGTAGGAGGCGGGGCAGGGTGGGGGGACTTGGGACGCGAGACTCGAGACTTGAGACTCGAGACTCGAGACCCTGGACCGCATATCTCTGCGCCACGAACGCCTCATGACTGGCGATCATATATCCAGTGAGGGTCGATGCGGCTAATTTTCAATATAAATTACTGTCATTAAATAATTTATGATTTCATTCACAGCTTCGCACCGACTCATCAGCCAGCATTAGAACGTCCGCAAACGGCTTGTGCGGGGGGCTCCGGGCGCCAGCCTGCGACGAGCGTTCCCGCTGGGGTACGGTCCGTCCGCGCCGGTCACGGCCTGGGGACTTCTCCCGACATGCCGCCGACGGCCGGACCATTCCCTCCTACCATGACCACCAGCACCAGCGAGCCGCCCGTCGAAATGGCCACCCCCCCGGGTGGCGATGCGGCGCGCCGTGACGAGGTGGTCAAGACCGCCTTCAAGTACCGCGACGCGCTGCTCGGCTATTCCTACTCGATGCTGCGCAGCTGGACCCTGGCCGAGGACGTGGTGCAGGAATCCTTCCTGGTGGTGATGAACAAGTGGCAGGACCTCAAGGACGACGCCGGGATCTTCCTGTGGGTCCGCCAGATCGTGCACTTCAAGACCCTCGAGGCGATCCGCGCGCGCGGCCGCGAGACCATGCTCCCGGACGAGGAGCTGCTCGGCCTCGTCGAGAAGGCGGTCAGCGAGAACCTCGACGAGGCCATGGCCGAGCGCCAGCGCGTGCTCGGCGTGTCGCTGCGCGAGTGCATGTCGCGCCTCAACCGCTTTTCGGTCAGCCTGCTCGCCGGTTTCTACTGGCGCCAGGAATCCTGCGAGGCCCTCGCCGAGGAGCATGGCCGCAGCATCAACGCGGTGCGCCTGATGCTGTCGCGCCTGCGCGAGAAGCTGCGCACCTGCCTGAGCAAGCGCCTCCAGCAGCAGGGAGTGCGCCCGTGAGCGACCTGCGCCAGGACCAGTTGTACGAGAAGTACCTCGGCAACACCCTCGAGTCCGCGGACATCGTCCAGCTCAAGCAGGTGCTGTCCGGCTCGCGCGCCGCGCGCACGCGTTTCGTCGAGGTGCTGCAGGAATGGCAGACCCTCGCCGAGGTCGCGCGCCAGGTGCACAGCGGCATGCCGTGGCAGGAGCGCGGCAGCACCGCCGCCCAGGACCGCGATGCCGCGGGCGAACTGGACAGCGCGCAGGATCACGGCGCCGCCGCCCACGACGGCGCTCACGACGTCGCGCTCGAGGAGGCCTTCCACCAGGTGCGCCGCAGCACCGGCCGCCCGTCGCTGCGCCTGCAGCCGAGCCGCCGCCGCGGCGCTTTCGGGCGTTTCCTGATCGCCGCCGGGTCACTCGCCGCCTGCGCGC
>JACDGQ010000304.1 GCA_013821615.1 Planctomycetota bacterium | reverse complement strand
ATCATGGAAGGCGCCCGCGCCACCAAGTCGCCGGTCATCATCCAGGCCAGCCGCGGCGCGCGCAAGTACACCAACGACGTGTTCCTGCAGAAGCTCATGCAGGCGGCCGTCGAGCTCTACCCCGAGATCCCGGTGGTGATGCACCAGGACCACGGCAATGCCCCCGACACCTGCATCAGCGCCATCCGCATGGGCTTCACCAGCGTGATGATGGACGGCTCGCTCGAAGAGGACGGCAAGACCCCGGCGAGCTACGAGTACAACGTCGCGGTCACCCGCGAGGTGGTGAACATCGCCCACTCCTTCGGCGTGTCGGTCGAGGGTGAGCTCGGCGTGCTGGGTTCGCTCGAGCACGGCGAAGGCGAGAAGGAGGACGGCCACGGCGCCGAGGGCAAGCTGACCCTCGACCAGCTGCTCACGGATCCCGATCAGGCCGTCGATTTCGTCGCGCGCACCGGCATCGACGCCCTGGCGGTCGCCATGGGCACCAGCCACGGCGCCTACAAGTTCTCGAAGAAGCCCACCGGCGACGTCCTCGCCATGAAGCGCATCGAGGAGATCCACGCCAAGATCCCCAACTGCCACCTGGTCATGCACGGTTCCAGCTCCGTGCCCAAGAACCTGATCGACGAGATCAACAAGTACGGCGGCAAGATCAAGGAGACCTACGGCGTGCCGGTCGAGGAGATCCAGCGCGGCATCAAGGCCGGCGTGCGCAAGATCAACGTCGACACCGACAACCGCCTCGCCATCACCGCCTCGATCCGCAAGTCGTTCATGGCCAAGCCCGAGGAGTTCGACCCGCGCTACTACCTGACCCCGGCGCGCGCCGCCATGCAGGTCATCGTCGAGGAGCGTATGCGCCAGTTCGGCCAGGCCGGACATGCCGCCGGGGTGGCCATCATCAGCCTCGCCAAGATGGCCGCCGATTATGCCGCCGGCAAGTATGGCGAGAGCGCCAAGCCCGATGCCCCCTACCTCGCCCACAAGGGCAAAGGCAGCGGCAAATCTGCGATGGCGCACTGATCAGGCGCTGACGCACTGCGCAGTCCAGGACCCGTCCGGCATATGCTGGGCGGGTCCTGGCATTTCAGTGCGGCTTTCGCGATGCATGCTTACGGGCCCGACAGCGCCATGACGCGTAGCCGCGTGCCATCGGGATCGGTGCCGGTGCAGGTGAAGCCGAAGTCCATCATCACCGGCTCCTGGATGATCGGGATGCCGCGCGCCTGCCAGGAGCGGTGGGTGGCGAGCACGGCGTCGCGGTCGGCGACGACGAAGGCGAGTTCGCCGCTCCCGGCGGGAACGTTGGCGGCTGGCGCGACGTCGTGGCGGGCCCACAGGCCGAGCATCACGCCCGGGGCCATGGGCAGCATGGCGAAGTTGGCGCTGGCCTCGACCGGCTCGCGGCCGAGCAGCCCTGCATAGAAGCGGGCGCTCGCGAGGGGTTCGCGGACGTAGAGGATGACGGTTGCGATGTCGGGCATGGTGGCTTCCTGGTCCGGGCCATGCTCGGGGCGCCGCTGTCAGTTTCCGTCAGCAGGGATCCCCTGGTCCGCGCGCCACGCCCGCAGCAAATCTTGGCGCCGCCGTGGATAGCCGCCGGCGGTGAGCTCGAGCTTGGCGATGCGATCGAGGCGGAAATGGCGGAAGCCGCCGCGCAACTCGCACCACGCCACGAGCATGCGGGTGGCGTCGAATACACCGATGGCACAGGGCCAGACCGTGCGTCGGGTGGTGGCGCCGTGCTGGTCGCGGTAGGCGAGGGTGAGCTTGCGCTCGCCGCGCATGGCGGTGCGCAGCAGGGTGTAGACGTGGTCGTCGGCGGTCGCCCAGGTGCCGGGACCGACCAGCATGGTGGCGCCATCGAGCTCGCGGCGGAGCTCCTGGGGGAGCACCGCCGCGAGTTTGGCGAGGACATCGCGCGCGGCCTCCTGCATGCGGCCGTCGCCGCGGTCGGCGACCCAGGCCATGCCCAGGGACACGGCTTCGAGCTCATCGCGGTCGAGCATCAGCGGGGGCAGGGTGAAGCCGGGCTGCAGGCGGTAGCCGAGGCCGGCCTCACCGGAAATGTCCGCGCCCTGGCCCTGCAGGGTGGCGACGTCGCGGTAGAGGGTGCGCAGGCTGATGCCGAGCGAGGCGGCGAGCGTGGCGCCCGGTACCGGCGCGCGCTGGCGGCGGAGCAGCTGGAGGAGCTCGAGGAGGCGTGCGGCACGGGACATGGCTGGATCGGGCGGCGACCGGAAGCGGCGCGGATTGTGACGGTAGCGTTATCGCAGCGGCCACAAGCACAGGGGTGGGGGCTGCTTGCGGGCCCCGCGCTCGCGGAGTCGAGCGCGGGGCGCACCACTGCGCACCAGCGCAGCAATTACCGGCCATTTACAGGGTAAACGCCCGCACGCACAGTGCGCGCCATGTCCAATGAGCTGACCGCGGCAGATCTCGTCATTTCCGACCTCGGCATCTGCAAGGTCCCGTCACCGGTCGCATCCCTGCTCGGTGAGCGCGCCATGCACTTCGTCGGCGAGGCCGACAAGGTGCTGCTCGACGACCGGCTGTCCTCCCTCGGTACCCACCATGGGCTGATCGCGGAGATGCCGGCCTTCGAGCTGGCGGGGCCGCGCAACCGCATCTTCTGGGAGCCGTCCGCAGTGAAGGCCGGCATCGTCACGTGTGGTGGTCTGTGCCCAGGGCTCAATAACGTGGTGCGCGGCATCGTCCTCGAGCTGTGGCACAGTTACGGCGTGCGTTCGATCGTCGGTTTTCGCTACGGCTACGAAGGCCTGGTGCCGCGCTTCGGTCACGACCCGCTGGCGCTCGACCCGCGCAGCGTCAGCCGCATCCACCACCAGGGCGGCACGGTGCTGGGTTCGTCGCGCGGCAAGCAGGAGGCGGTCGAAACCGTCGACTACCTCGAGAAGCTCGGCATCAACCAGCTCTATGTGGTCGGCGGCGACGGCACCATCCGTGGCGCCATGGCGATCGTCGAGGAGGCCAAGAAGCGGAACCTCAAGCTCGGCGTCATCGGCGTGCCCAAGACCATCGACAACGATATCCAGTTCATCGACCGCAGCTTCGGCTTCGAGACCGCCTTCACCGAGGCGGTGACGGTGATCAAGAGCGCCAACGTCGAGGCCAACGGCGCGCGCGGCGGCGTCGGCCTGGTCAAACTGATGGGCCGCCACTCCGGCTTCATCGCCTGTCACGCGGCGCTGGCTTCGACCGACGTCAACATCGTGCTCATCCCCGAGGTGCCGGTGGCGCTCGCGGGCGAGAAGGGCCTGCTCGCCTACCTCGAGAAGCGCATCGAGCGCAGCGGCCACGCCGTGATCGTGGTCGCCGAAGGCGCCGGCCAGGCACTGCTCGCCGCCGGCGACGGGGCGCGCGATGCGAGCGGCAACCTCAAGCTCCAGGACGTCGGCACGTGGTTGCGCGACACCATCGTCGGCCACTTCAAGGCGCGCAAGATCGAGCTCAACCTCAAGTACCTCGATCCCAGCTACCACATCCGCAGCGTGCCGGCTTCGCCCTCGGACAGCGTGTTCTGTTGGAACCTGGCGCGCAACTCGGTGCACGCAGCGATGGCCGGCAACACCGCGATGCTCATCGGCCGCTGGCACGGCCGCTTCGTGCACGTGCCGATGGCCGTGGCGACGCGCCAGCGCAAGGAGGTCGACCCCACCGGCGATTTGTGGATGTCGGTGATCGAGGGGACGGGGCAGCCGAAGGCGTTCGCGTGATGGGAACAGTGCGGAGTGCAGAGTGCGGAGTGCGGAGTGCAGGACAACTGGAGACTTGAGTGTTCAGGAGTGGGATCGACGCAAGGTATGATCGCCATGCACGTGCGGGACTCTTTCTAACTCGCACTCCGCACTCCGCACTCCGCACATTCCCCTCCCCAGTGCCCCCAGCCCCCGCCTTGCGCTCCCGCAGGCCCCCGTAACTTGTCCCGCCCATGCGCGAACTGCGGGATCTCTATCTGGATGACGCGCGCGTGGTGGCGGTGGCGGAGGCGCTCGCCGGGGACCGCGAGCTGGTCATCGGCGCCTGCCATGGCGGCCTGATCCCGGTGCTGATCGCCGCGCTGGCCGGGCGGCCGGCGGCAGGGCGGCTGCCGCTGATCATCAGCCACGATCCGGGCGCCCTGGTCGACGATCTCGAGGAGCTCGGGGTGGTCGCGGCCCACCTGCCCGAGCTGGAGCGCTTCGAAGAGGACGCCGATGCCCTCGACCGCAGCGGCCACAACCGCCGCATGGCGGCGCTCGAGGCCTATGCGGCGGGCGCGCTGCTGGTTGCCAGCCCGGTGGCGGTCGAACAGCCGGTGCCCGACATCGGCGAGATCACGCGCTCGAGCATCGTCCTCCACCCCGGCGAGGAGCACGACCTGCACGCGCTCGTCGACCGCCTGGTCGAGGCCGGCTACCGCGTCGCCACCACCGTCGAGGGGCGCGGCGAGCTGGCGGTGCGCGGCGGCCTGATCGACGTCTACCCGTGGATCGGCCAGCACGCCCTGCGCATAGAGTTCTTCGGCGACCAGGTCGAGGCCATCCGCCGCTTCGACCCCTTCACCCAGGAGTCGATCGCGCGCGCCGACGAGGCGATCCTGGCCTCGGCGAGCGGCGGCCTGGCGACGCGCGGCCTGTGGGAGCAGCTGCCGGCCGGGCCGGGGCTGGTGCTCGGTGACCTGCCGCTGCGCGGGCGCCTCAAGCGCGACCACGGCCGCCGTGAGGTGCGCTTCGCGCGCCAGCTCGAGGAGGGCGCGGTCGACGGCGCCTCGCTGACCGTCGAGCGCCT
>JACDGQ010000303.1 GCA_013821615.1 Planctomycetota bacterium | reverse complement strand
GACGCGCACAGCGCGCTCGACGAGCACATCCGCGCGCGCGAGACCGCGCTGGCCGAGGGCAACCGCCTCGACCAGGAGCTCAACGAGATCCGCCACGGCGAGGCGCGCGCCGAGACCGGCCTGCGCCTGCTCCAGGAGCAGGAGCGCCGCGCCGAGGGCGTGTTCCGCGGCGTGCGCGACGTGCTCCAGCAGATGGACCGCTTCCCCGGCATCGTCGGCATGGTCGCCGACCTCTGCCGCGTGCCCGACGACTACGTCGTGGCGATCGAGACCGCGCTCGGCGGCCAGGCGCAGAACATCGTCACGCGCACCCAGGAGGCGGCGCGCGACGCCATCGAGTTCCTCAAGCGCGAGCGCCGCGGGCGCGCCACTTTCCTGCCCCTCGATGACATCCGCGGCGACGAGCGCGTCGACCAGCAGCTGCTGCGCGAGCCCGGCGTGGTCGGCATCGCCAGCCGCCTGATCAGCTACGATGAGCAGTACCGCGGCGCCTTCGAGTTCCTGCTCGGCAACGTGCTGATCGTCGAAACCCTCGACCACGGCATCGCGCTGCGCCGCCGCCACCGCACGCGCTGCCGCCTGGTCACCGTCGACGGCGACGTCATCAATCCCGGGGGCGCCATGACCGGCGGCCGCCAGCAGGGCGCCGACGGCGGCGGCCTGGTCGGGCGCAAGAACGAGATCCGCAAGCTCGAGGAGACCATGCACGAATTGGGCGGCCGCAAGGTCGCCATCGGCACCGCCCGCGACGAGGCCAAGAAGCAGGCCTTCGCGCTGGCGCTGCGGGTCGAAGAGCAGCGCCGCGCCATCCAGGCCGCCGACAGAGCGGTCGGCGAGGCCAAGGCGCAGCTGATGAAGACCGAGCGCGACCGCCTGCACCTCGAGGAGGCGACCAGCAGCTTCGGCGCCGAGCTCGAGGAGATCGCCACCGAACTCGGACGCATCGAGGGCGAGGCGCGCGACCTGCTCGGGCAGCATGAATGGTTCGGCGCGCTCAACCGCAAGCTGGGCGCCGACCTCGCCGGCATGCAGGCGGAGATGGAGGGCGCCGCCCAGCGCCGCAACCAGGCGCAGGAGGAGGTCAGCAACCTGCGCGTCTCGCTCGCCACCACCCAGGAGCGTCAGGAGGCCGCGCGCAACCACCTCGGCCACCTGGTGCGCAGCCTGCAGGAGCTCGAGGACCAGAAGGACGAGCGCGAGCGCCGCCTCGCCGGGCTCGACGCGCGCCGTGCCGAGCTGCGCGCCATCCAGGACGAGAACGCCGCCCTGTTCGCCGCCGCCGCCGCGGAAGTCACGCGCCTGGCCGAAGAACTCGGTGGCCTGGTCGGCGAACGCGATGGTCTGCGCAACGGCGTCGAGGAGCAGCGCCAGCAGGCGCGCGCCCTGGCCGGACGCAACCGCGCGATCGAGCAGGAGCGCAGCTCGCTCGAGCTGAAGATCGGCGAGGGCGGCGTGCGTATCGAGAGCCTCAGCCAGCGCATCCTCGACGACTTCCAGCTCGACCTCGCCGAGGCCTTCGGCAACTACCAGCGCCCGGTCGACCTCGACTGGCCGCGCCTGCGCCAGCGCCTAGCCGACACGGAGAAGGAGCTGAACGCGCTCGGCCCGGTCAACCTCGCCGCCATCGACGAGCTCAAGGAGGTCCAGGCACGCGAGGAGTTCCTCGACCAGCAGTTCACCGACCTCAGCAACGCGGCGACCAAGCTCGGCGAGATCATCGAGCAGATCAACGACGTCAGCCGCAAGCTCTTCCAGCAGACCTTCAAGGACGTGCGCCGGCACTTCCAGGAGCTGTTCCGCAAGCTCTTCGGCGGCGGCAAGGCCGACCTGGTGCTGGAGCAGCCGCAGGCGACCACCGAGACCACCGCCGACGGCGAGGTCATCACCCACAAGGCCGAGCCGCTCGACATCCTCGAGGCCGGCCTGGAGATCGTCGCGCAGCCGCCGGGCAAGAACCCCAAGATCATCACCCAGCTCTCGGGCGGCGAGAAGGCCCTGACCGCGATCGCCCTGCTGTTCGCGGTCTACCAGACCAAGCCCAGCCCGTTCTGCATCCTCGACGAGGTCGACGCGCCCCTCGACGAGGCCAACGTCGACGTCTACTGCAGCATGATCCGCGAATTCGTGCGCGGCGGCGCCGACGCCGCCCCCGCCGCCGACGGCTCGCCCGCCGGCAGCCAGTTCATCGTCGTCACCCACAAGAAGCGCACCATGCAGCGCGCCGACGCGATCTACGGCATCACCCAGAACGAGCCCGGCGTGTCGACCAAGATCAGCGTCAAGTTCGAGGAGGTCGGGTCGCTCGGCGACACCGAGCATCCGGGCGAGTTGCAGCCGACGGTGCGCGGGGCGGGGCCGTATTCGGGGTGAGCGGCCGGGGCGGCCGGGGCGGCCGGATGGCTGATGGCTGATGGCTGATGGCTGATGGCTGATGGCTGATCATTCGGGACCAATGTGGGTTGTTGCACCAAATACCTGCAAGCCCGAGCACTCCGGTCCAGATACCAGATGCGGGGCGGCAAGGCCTGCGGCCTCCCTCCGTATCAGTCTCATCCACATCCCCGGCACCCCGTTCCAACGATCCAGCAGCCAACAGCCATCAGCCTGTCCCCGTCGCTATTCCCCACATTGCCACCCGACCCGCCTCTCGCCATACTCGGCCTCACGGAGCCTTATGCATCTGCCCAGCGTGATCCTCAGCGTGCTTATCTGCTCCGGCGCAGCGGTTACCGGTGCCGAGAACGTTCCAACCGTTCCGCCCACCGCCACGGCTGCGACCGCGCCGGCGACCCTGACCGCCGATCAGGCCGAGGCCCTGGTCCAATCCGGCCAGCTGGCCATGAAGGACTCCGACGCCAAGCCCGAGCGCATCGTCGACGCTGCCATCGCCTTCGGCGCCGCCCTGCCGTACTTCCAGGCCCAGGGCGACACCGACCGCATCAGCGAACTGCAGGCGGACATCTTCTGGTGCAAGAAGCGCATGGACCTCGACGAGGTGAAGGCCTACGTGGCGCAGAAGCATGGCGACGTCGCCAACGCCGCCGCCTTGGCGACGGCCGAGCGCGTCGCCGCTGCCGTCATCCCGCAGAGCGAGGGCGAGGCCTACTTCGCGCGCGCCCAGACTTACGCCGAGCGTCACCCGCAAAACGACCTTGAGGTCGCAATGCGCTATTTCGAGGTCGCCGAGCGCTTCCAGGGCAGCGAGGTCTCGCTGAAGGCCCAGAAGCTGAGCCTGGAGGCCCAGACCCGCTACCTGCGCACCCAGAGCGCGGCCACCGCGCACAGCCAGGCGCACGACCAGGCCTTCAAGGCGCCGACCCGCGGCGAGGCGGCGCCGCCCGCGGCCGACGCGCTCAAGTCCGCGACCGCGATGGTGCGCGAGAGCTATAAATCCGAGTACGCCCAGACGCGTTCGCGCGCGCACCGTGGCCTGGCGGTCAAGCTGCTCGGCCAGGCCGAACAGACCGGCGACAATGCCGACCTGCGCTACGCGCTCTACGTCGAGGCGCGCGAGCAGGCGGTCGCCGCCAAGGACGTGCCGCTGACCCTGGCCGCCATCAACGCCCTCGACCGCGCCTACAAGGACGTCGATGCCGTGGCCCTCGCCAAGGTCGCCCTGCCGCGCTGCGGTGGCAGCGGAGCCGCGGCGGTGCTCAAGCAGCTTGCCGCCCCTGACGACGCCGAGGCCGCCAGCGCGGCCGGGCGCTATCTCGGCGTCGAGTGCGGCGCCTGGGACCAGGCCCTGCCGCTGCTCGCCAAGGGCAGCGATCAGGACCTCGCCAAGGCGGCGCAGCTCGAGGTCGCCGGACCCGCCACCGCGAGCGAGATGAGCCAGGTCGCGGATCGCTGGTACGACCTCGGCAAGCCCGCCACCGCCAAACTGCGCGAAGGCCTGTGGATGCACGCCCAGCACTGGTATGGCGAGGCCACCAAGGCCACGCCGGCCCTGCAGGGCCTGACCGCCAAGATCGTGGCCAAGCGCCAGGAAGAGCTGGCCGCCGTCCTGCCGTTGCCCGCCGACTTCGACTGGAGCACGCTCACCGCCGGGCAGTGGGACCGTCTGCGCGCTCCGGTGGTGGTGGTGCCCGCCAACCAGCCGCGCACCCCCACCACCTTCGTGGTCAGCGCAGAGCGCCCGCTGCGCGTGGTCCCCCACCCCACCGACGTGTGGATCTTCCGCATCCAGCAGGGCCGGATCGAGGTCAACCACGCCGGGGCGATCGATGGCCAGCACCCGCGCTTCGCCGGGCTTGGCTGCTATATCGAGAACGGCGCGCGGGGCGACGTGGGCGCCAAGGTGCCCACCGGCGTGATCTCCACACCCGGGCATCTCGCCTTCGGTCCAGAGCTGCCGGCGCAGGCGGTCGCGACCGCGGTCGGGCGCCGCGGCGGGGGCCTGGGCGCTGCCATCCTGTCGACCGGGAGCGGGGAAATCCGTGTGAAGGTGGTGGCGGTCGAGGATGAGTGATTGATGGCTGATGGTGTGCGACCGGAGACAAGGGTGACACCACAAACCGGGGACATGGGTGACACCTTCAACAGGTTTTGGGGCCGGTTGAACTGAGCGGCTTTTGATGGCCGCCGGGTTTCGACGCCCTCTGGAGCGCCCAGCTAGGGCGCGAGCCGTCCTGGCGTCGAAAGCCGGAAACAGGCCGTCGAAAGGCGCGGCCACCTTCACGGCGATACCTCATCGAGGGTCGGCTCTGGGGGCAGCTGCTCCGGCAATGGCTCCGGGGCCTGGACCGTTCCGGTACGGCGGTCGATGATGCAAACGGGACACGCGCTGAATGACACCGTCCA
>JACDGQ010000302.1 GCA_013821615.1 Planctomycetota bacterium | reverse complement strand
GAACAGGAGTGCGCGGAGGCGCGGAGGGGAGGCAGGGAGCTTCGCATCGGCGATGGCTGGACGGCAGGCGCGCCCGCGCGGCAGCGATGCTGCGCGCCTCCGCGTCCACCTGTGCTATCCGTTGTCGTTACCCGAGCCTGGTCAGCGCGACCTTGGATGGAACAGGAGTGCGCGGAGGCGCGGAGAGGCGACAGAGGACTTGAAGCGCGATCTTCCCGGCTCGCAAGGCATGCCCATCCGCCTGTGCCCCCTCCGCGCCTCCGTGCCCTCCTGTTCTATCCGTTGTCAATCGGCCGGTCGCCACCGTTGCGGGCGGGGCGGGGCGCGCCATCGTCTCCCGCATCCTCCTCCCGGGAAACGCGCCATGATCCTTCGTCCCCTGCTCGCTTCGCTCCTCCTGCTCGGCGCCTGCGTGCGGCTCGGCGCGGCCGACGCCATCGAGGCGGGCCAGAACGCCGACCAGAGCGCCCACGGCAACAAGCCCGAGCGCCTGGCGTGGCTGCAGGACGCCGGCTTCGGGATGTTCATCCACTGGAGCTTCGACGGGCAGCTCGGCGGCGATATCAGCCACGTCGCGGTCGGGGCGTCGCGCGAGTGGCTCGACTGGTACTTCCACGAGCTGCCGCAGAGTTTCAACCCGAAGCGCTTCGACGCCGACGGGCTGCTTGGCCTGGCCAAGCTCGCGGGCATGCGTTACGTGGTGCTGACCGCGAAGCACCACAGCGGCTTCTGCATGTGGGACAGCGCCACCACCGACTTCACCATCATGCACACCCCGTACGCGCACGACCTGGTCGCGGACTACACCGCGGCTGCGCGCCGCCTTGGTCTGGGTGTGGGCATCTACTACTCGCCGGAGGACTTCTCGTTCCTCGACCATCACGGCCTGACCATCACCCGTCCGGCGCCGCCCATGGACGCGGCCACCACCGCGGCGCTCACGAAGCTGGTCAACGACCAGACCCGCGAGCTGATGACGAAGTACGGCAAGGTCGAGGTGTTGTTCATCGACGGCGAGCCCAAGGAGCCGTGTCGCGACACCGGCTGGAGCGTCAATCCCGACCTGCTGGTGACGCGCGGCGCGATCACCACCCCGGAGCAGCATCTGCCCGGGCGCGCCCTGGCCGGCGCCTGGGAATCGTGCGTGACCATGGGCACGCAGTGGCCGTGGAAGCCGACCGACGAGACCTACAAGTCGGGCACGCGCCTGATCGGCCTGCTCATCGAGACCCGCGCGAAGGGTGGCAGCCTGCTGCTCAACGTCGGTCCCAAGCCGGACGGCGAGCTGCCCATCGAGCAGGAGGGCCGCCTGCGCGAGATCGCGCTGTGGCACGCGGCCAACGGCGAGGCCATCCATCACACCCGCCCGTGGATCGTGACCAACGAGGAGGGCATCTGGTTCACCAAGCAGGCCGACTCCGACACCGTCTACGCCTTCCTCACCGGTATCAGCGACTGGGCGATGGGCCAACGCCGCGAGTTCGTCCTGCATTCTGTGGCGGCCACCGCCCAGACCGCGGCCAGCGTGCTCGGGCAGACCAGCGCCACGCTGGAATACCAGGCGGGCGCCGACACCGCCTGCCGCTTCAGCCAGACCGCGCAGGGCCTGAGCGTGTCGGCGGTGCGCACGCAGCGCTTCCACACCGATGCCAAGTGGCCGAATCCGCTGGTGCTGAAGCTCACCCACGTGCAGCCGGCGCTCAAGCCGCCCGCGGTCGACACCCAGAAGGCCGAAGCCGGCGCGCCGGGCGCCGTGATCGCCCATGGCACCCTGCTGGACCTTGGCGATGCGGCGACGGTGCAGGTCGGCTTCGAGTACCAGGAATATCTTGGCTTCACCGAGGCGCTTAACAACGAGCAGTGGACCGCCACCGTGCTGACCGCGCAGCACCACGCGGGCCCGTTCGCGCACCCCATCGCCGGGCTGCAGGCGGGCAGGACCTACCAGATCCGCGCCGTAGTCGCGCATCCGAAGCTCACCATGCGCGGGGATTTTCAGCGCATCACGGTCAAATAGGGGCAAGCCCGTGGACCGCCCGCGCATGGCGCCCCGATGCAGCCCAGCACGAGGTCGCGCCGCAGGCCCATTCCTGCAAACTGCAATCTTGAAGCACGCGACGTCCTATCACACTGGTAGGTGAGCGCGGCGGGCAGACCATGTCCAAGACCGAAATCCTGATCGTTGAAGACAGCCCCGCGGACATCGGGCTGATCGTGGAGTCGTTGGCCATGCTGCGGCCGCGTTTCCGCATCCATTCGGTGCCGAACGCGCCGAGCGCATTGCGCTTTCTCTACCGCTTGCCGCCCTATGAGACCGCGATCACACCCGATCTGATGATCATCGACCTCAACATGCCGATGGGTGATGGCTTCCAGTTGCTCGAGGCGCTGCACTGCAACGAGCGGACGGCCGCGATCCGGCGCGTGATCTTCTCGTCATCCAGCCGCCAGTGCGATCAGGACCGCGCGATCGCGCTCGGAGCGATGGCGTTCTTCCACAAGCCGCTGCTCTACGCGGATTTCTGCGACTGCGTCCTGCGCATGGTCCAGCAGGCGCTGAATTCCGAAGCGTGACGCGGTTGGAGTCGCGAGGCGACGGCTAGGGAGCGACCGGCGGATGGTAGATCCTGATCGCGCCCAGGTCGGGCGGCGAGGCTGCGGTGTCGGCGCGCAGGGTCAGGACGTGGGTGCCGGGGGGCAGGCCCTGGACGATGGTGGTGGCATGCTCGAGGCCGTCGGCGGCCGACTTCTCGGCGGACATCTGGTAGGCGTCGACCGCCATCGGCAGCACCTGCCAGTGGATCTGGTAGCCCTCGGGCAGCGGCTGGTAGAAGCCGCGGAACCACGCGCCGGGCGCGATGGCGACGCGGCCCGACGGACTGGTGAACTGCTGATCGCTGCGTCCGGAACCGTCGACGCCGGTGAGCGAGCCCCGCACGTCGAAGGCCCACGTCTTGCCGTCGGCGGCGACGTCGTGCACGGTGATGGTCCATTCTTCCTGCATCAGCGGCGCGGTGTGGTCGACGCGGCTCAGGAACAGCGGGCTCCACGGGCCGGGCGCGGGGCGGGTGATGCGATAGGCCTCGGGGATGCCGCTCGGCTTCCTGCCGTCGATGGCGACCTGCGCGCCGCCGCCGTGCGCGCCGGGCCGCGGGATCAGGTCGACGCGGTTGCCGGTGAATTCCATGGTCAGCACGCCGTCCTTCCAGTCCGCCGTGGTGACCGCGCGGGTCTGCGCCAGGTCGTTCCACGCCGCGTCGGGCAGCTCGGGGCGGTGGACCAGGTAGCGCTCGGTGAGCTGCGCGAGCACGAAGTTGCCCTGCGGGTTGAGGTGGGTGCCATCGGGCAGCAGCAGCTGCGCCGGTTCGTAATGGTTGTCCTTGAGGTAGCGCAGCCAGCCGCCGCGCACCGGCTGCAGGGCGCAGCCATATTTCTTCGCGATGTCGGGCAGGAAGCGGTTGTTCATCATCCAGTCCCACCACAGGCCCTTGTCGGCCTTTTCGTCGGGATGGTCCTGCGGCCACGTTCTGCCGACGCGGTCGGTCTGCATCAGCACCTCGGCGGTGGTGCGGCTGCGGATGCTCTTGATGATCTGCTCGTACTGCCCGTTCGCGCCAAAGACGTGGAAGATCACCAGGTCCGGGTAGAACGGGTAGAGGTCGTGCTCGGCCGGGTTGATGAGCAGTTGCGACGCGAAACCGCCGATGGCGCGGTTCTCGATCTCGAGGTCGGCGAGCGGAAAGCGTCGGCGCAGGTCGTCGGCGACCTGGCGGCTCCAGTCCTGCTCAGTAATCGACTGCCCGTAGAACAGCACGCGCACGTGGTTGCGGTGCGCGGCGGTGCTGGAGGCGAGCAAGGCCATGGTGCGCTGGACGCCGACGCCAAGCTGGGCGGGATCCTCTTCGGGCCCAAGCGCCGGGAAGGCCGCGGCGGCGGTGTGGCCCTCCGCTGGCGGGGTCGGCAGGGACTTCAGCGCCGGAGCCTGGTGGTCCGGCTCCGCTCCCCAGGCGGTGGCGCCCAGGGCGAGCGCCAGGGCGAAGGACGAGATGGATGCGGCGCTGGTGGGCATGGGCGGCTCGACGGCTGGAGGGGGAGTGCGCGCAGGTGGGACGCGTCCGGGGCGGCGGCGTTGATGCGGCGAGGGGCCGCAGCATCTGCGGCGCCCCGGCGTCGTCCTTGGGAAAACGATTGGGCACGCCGGGGTCACGCGCTCGCGCGCGGCCAGCCGCTTGTGGAAGGTCGGCGCGCGTAGCACGTCGATCCAACCAAGTCCGGACGTTTGATCCGCGTCAGCGCGAGAGGGATAGAACAGGAGGCGCTGAGACGCGGAGGCCGGAGGAGGTCGACCATGGATGGGTGGGCGTTGCTCTCGGTCGGGCCATCCGCACCGCGCGCCTTCTTCCCTCTCCTCGTCCGCTCTCCGCGTCTCCGCGCCTCCTGTTTTATCGGCCGTCGTCTTTTCCAGAAGCGCGGTCGCGATGAGCGCTCAGAGCATCGGCTAGTTGAGCGTGAACCCCAGCCCGACCGGGTACGGCAGTCCGCTGGTGCTGAAGGCGATCGTCGGCAGGGCCTTGCCGTCGCGGATCAGCCCGGCGAGCGCTTCGGTCCAGGCGTTGCCGCCGGCCTTGGCTGCAGCGAGGATGGCGAGCGCGTCCTGCGCCTCGCCCATGCCGGCGCGCGCCAGGGCGCGCAGCAGCGGCACGCTGGGCAGGGCCGATGGCGCGGCATCGTTGAGCGCCATGAAGGCGAGGCCGGCCTGGCCGAGGCGCAGCTGGGCGACGCCCTCGAGCAGGCCGCACT
>JACDGQ010000301.1 GCA_013821615.1 Planctomycetota bacterium | reverse complement strand
GATCGAGGCTGGGCGACCCTACGCCCCGGGCGAGCCGGTTGCGTTCACGCGGGTCGCCGGACCGGTCGGCCAATCCGGGATGCAGCGTCGCGCGCTGATCACGGCCATGCCGGTGGCGGGCGCAGTGGCCGGGGTGGTGGTGGTGCTGCGCGATGTCACTGAACGGCTGCTCGCCGAGGAACGCCTCAATCAGGCGGAGAAACTCGAGTCGATCGGCAAGCTCGCCGGCGGCATCGCCCACGACTTCAACAACATGCTGGCGGTGATGTGTGCGGCCGCCGGCCTGGCCGAGCGTGCCGAAAGCGACAGCGCGCGACGCGGGCACCTGCGCACCATCATCACCAGCGCCGAGCAGGTCGCCGAATCGAACCGCCGGCTGCTCGCCTTCGCGCGCAAGGACCCGGTGCGGCGCGCGGTCGACGATCTGCGCGAGGTGGTCGCCCAGGCGCACGAGCTGCTGCGTCACAGCCTGGAGCGCACCATCGTCATCCGCTGTGACTGCGGGACGCTGCCCCTGCCGGTGCTGGGCGACCGCTCGGCGCTGCTGAACGCCCTGATCAACCTCGGCATCAACGCGCGCGATGCCATGCCGGCCGGCGGCACCCTGGCGATCGCCACCGCGTTGGTCGAGGTCGGCACCGGCGAGGCCGCGGCGGGCGGCGGCGAGTTGCCGCCCGGCCGCTACGCCGAGCTTATCGTCAGAGACAGCGGCCATGGCATCCCCGCCGAGGTCCTGCCGCGCATCTTCGATCCGTTCTTCACCACCAAACCGGTCGGCAAGGGCACCGGCCTAGGCTTGTCGGCGGTCTACGGCACGGTGCGCACCCACGGCGGGGCGATCAGCGCCAGCAATCAGCCGGGCGGCGGCGCGCGCTTCCGCCTGGTGCTGCCGCTGACCACCCAGCCGGCCTTGCGGCCCATGATGCCGCTACCGACACCACCGCCAGCCGCCGCGCCTGAGCCATCAGCTGGCATGGCCGCGCCGCCGGTCGTGCTGCTGGTCGACGACGATCCCGAGGTCCGCCAGCTCACCGCCGACATCCTCGCCGACCTCGGCTGCACGGTGCTGACCGCCGGCAACGGTCGCGAGGCCCTGGTCGTGCTCGCGGCGGAAGGCGAGCGCATCCGCCTCGCCGTGCTCGACGTGATCATGCCCGAGATGGGCGGCGTCGAGGCCTTCCGCGAGATGCGCCATCTGCAGCCCGGGCTGCGCGTGCTGTTCTCCTCCGGCTACGCCGGCGGCGACGACGTGGTCGCCCTGGTCGAGCCGGGCCGCGTCGCCGCGATCGAGAAGCCGTTCACCATGGCCCAACTCGGCGCTGCGGTGAAGGGGCTGCTCGGGCCGTGAATCCGGACATGCGATCGCGTCGGAGGGGGGACATCAGACAACCGACAGCGAACAGGAGGCGCGGAGACGCGGAGGGAAGAGGAGGACGGCTCGGATCTGGCCGCGTTGGTGCATCGTCATCGTTGAATCCAACTGGGTCGCACCGCATTTTCGCCTCCTCGGGTCTCCGCGCCTCTGCGCCTCCTGTTCGGCTGTCATCCCCGACTCTCCCGAGAAGCGCTTTGCGCCGCTCTGGTTGACGGCATCCTGCCCGCGTCGGAGGCGTCATGACCAGTCCGCAGGATCCCGAGAAGTCCTGGTACCGCCTCCACCTCTGGCAAATCCAGGCGGTGCGCGACCTGCTGGTGATCGCGGTCCTGGTCGGCCTCGTCTGGCTGGGCTCGGTGGTGTCCGTCGTCACCGTGCCGTTGCTGGTCGCGCTGGCCCTGGCCTACATCGTCGAGCCGCTGCTCGTCTGGCTGACCACGCGCATGCCACGACTGGGGCGCAAACGCGCGGTGCTCGGTCTGCTGCTCGGCGGCGTGGTGGCGGTGACCCTGGTCGTGCTCCTGGCGGTGCCGGTCATCACGCGCGAGATCCGCAGCCTGGGCGAAAATGCCGGGAAATACGCCGAGCGCGCGCGCCATGGCCAGCGATCCCGTCGTGCCGGAATGGCTGCGCGGCGGGGTCGCGTCCGTGCTGGAGTTGCTGCCGGATCCGCCCAAGCCGTCGCCGGCGGCGGGTGGCGCCGGCACTCGCGATGGGCACGCCTCGGACACCGCCGCCCCCGCAGCCGAGGATTCCGTCGCCGCCGCCCACGTCCCGCAACCCGGCGAGCATGCCACCGCCCCGGTTGCAGCCGCCCCGGTCGGCCACGACGCGGGCACACCCGCCCCGCTTGACGAGGCGCGCGTCCGCGTCCTGGTGCGCGAGGAGCTCGAGCGTCATGCATCCACCACCACCGGCGACGCCAGCGGAGTCGATGGCGGCGTGCTGGCGCGCCTCGCCAAAGGTGGTGCGAGCGTCCTCGGCTTCGTCGGCGGCTTCTTCGCTGGTGCGGTCGGACTCGCACTGGCGGTCTTCCTGACCGCCTTCTGCTTCGTCTATTTCAGCATGTCGTTCCCGGCGGTCGCCGCCTCCATCCGCTCGCTGGTGCCGGCGGAAAGCAGCGGCCGCACCCTGGAACTGCTCGGCATGATGGACCGTGCGATCAGCGGCTTCGTGCGTGGGCGCATCCTGGTGTGCAGCGTCGTCGGTCTGATCTATGCCGTCGGCTGGACGATGTGCGGCGTGCCGCACGGCTGGCTGCTGGGCCTGGCCACCGGTCTGGCCAGTCTGGTGCCCTACCTGGCGGCGCTTGGCCTGCCCCTGGCCTGGCTGCTGCTGATCGTGGGGGTGGGCGGGGCGAGCGAGGCCGGCTTCTACGCCACCAAGGATCCGGTGAGCGGCCATCTCGCCATCATCTGGTGGAAGGTCCTGCTCTTCCCGGCCCTGGTCAATGTCATCGCCCAGGCCCTCGAGGACTACGTCCTGAATCCCCTCATCCAGGGCAAGGCCACCAACCTGCACCCGGTGGCGATCCTCCTGGCGGCCATCGCCGGAGGGTCGCTGGCAGGGCTTTACGGCCTGATCCTGGCCATCCCGGCGGCCGCTTGCATCAAGATCCTGCTCAGCGAGGTGCTGATGCCGCGGATCCGCGCGTGGCTGGCCGGCACGCGGCGCGATCCGCTGCCCGTGCCCGGCGGCGAGGGTGGTCCGGCCGCTGGCGTATAAACTACCGCCTTCTTGCCGCTTGCGTCCCCGACCTCGGCCGTAATCTCCTCGACCTTTCGCATCCGACCGGTATTCGGACGCGCAGGCTCCAGCCCCTCACCCGCCCCTCCCTGGGACCCCATGCGGATCTTCTCCGGCAACGCCAACCGTCCGCTCGCGCAGGCCATCGCCGATGCCGTGGGCTCACGCCTGGGCGAGATGACCTGCGACCGCTTCCCGGACGGGGAGATCAAGGTCCAGATCCAGGAGGACGTGCGCGGCGCCGATGTGTTCGTGGTCCAGCCCACGACCACCAACGACTTCCTGATGGAGCTGCTGATCATCGCCGACGCGCTGCGCCGCGCCTCGGCCAAGCGCATCACCGCCGTGGTGCCCTACTTCGGCTACGCCCGCCAGGATCGCAAGCACGACGGCCGCGTGCCGATCACCGCCAAGCTGGTCGCCAACATCATGACCACCTCGGGCATCCAGCGTCTGCTGACGCTCGACCTGCACGCCCAGCAGATCCAGGGTTTCTTCGACGTGCCCGTCGACCATCTCACGGCGCTGCCGGTGCAGCTCGGCTACCTGAGCTCGCTCGGGCTCGGCGACACCGTGGTGGTCAGCCCGGACACCGGCTCGATCAAGCTCGCCGACCGCGTCGCCAAGGCGCTCGGCGCCAAGCTCGCGATCATCGACAAGCGCCGCCTGGGCGACAGCAGGACCGAGGTCGCCAACGTCATCGGCGACATCGGCGACCGCAACGTGATCATCATCGACGACATGATCACCACCGCCGGCAGCATGACCAACGCGATCAAGACCGCGCGCACCCACGGCGCCAAGCGCGTCATCCCGGTGACCACCCATGCCGTGCTGTGCGGGGACGCCTACGAGCGCCTCAGCGAGGTGCAGCTGGACGAGCTGGTGATCACCGACAGTATCCCGCTCAAGCGCAGGTTCGCCGATTTGCCCATCAAGGTCCTCTGCGTCGCGCCGCTCCTCGGCGAGGCCATCAAACGCATCCACACCAACCAGTCCGTCAGCTCCCTGTTCGTGTAGCAGGCCAGGAGTCCCCCATGAGCGCCATCCTCACTTATTCCGCCCAGCCCCGCACCGCGACCGGCAGCAGTGCCGCGTCCAAGCTGCGCGCCGCCGGCCAGGTCCCCGTGACCATCAGCCGCAAGGGGCACCCCAGCCAGCACGTGACCTTCGATCTGAAGAGCGCGGCCAACCTCGCCGCGCACGTCATCCACCTGTGCAAGATCGAGGTCGGCGGCAAGACCCTGACCGCGCTGCGCGCGCAGATCGCGAAGGACTGCCTGACCGACAAGATCACCCACATCGACCTGCTCGAGGTCGACGAGGCCTCGGAGATCAAGGTCGACGTCGCCGTGGTCCCCGACGCGCGCAACTGCCCCGGCGTCAAGGCCGGTGGCATCGTCGAGCAGCACCTGCGCAAGGTGAAGGTCAAGTGCAAGGCCAACGCCATCCCCGACAGCATCATCGTCGACCTCGGCGCGGTTGAGCTGACCGACACCGTCTACGCCGACCGCTGCGTGCTGCCCAAGGGCGTGACCCTGGTCACCCCCGCCCGCCAACCGCTGCTGAGCGTGGTCATCACGCGCGGCATGAAGACCGCCGAGGCCGAGGCCACCGCCGCCGCGGCCGCCGGTGCCGAAGGCGCCACCCCGATGGCTGCCGCCGATGGCAAGGCCGCTGCGCC
>JACDGQ010000300.1 GCA_013821615.1 Planctomycetota bacterium | reverse complement strand
CACCGCGACCGCCGCCACGCCGGTCGCCGACGCGGCCGCGCTCGACATCCATGCGCGCGACAGCCTGGATTGGACCAAGCTGCACAGCGCCGCGTTCTTCGGGCGCGTCGAACTCGTGGAGATGCTGCTCGCGCGCGGCGCCGACGTCAACGCCAAGGCGCGCGACGGCTCCACGCCCCTGCACCTGGCGGCGAAGAAGGACAAGGTTGCGGCCGCGCAGCTGCTGTTCGCCAAGGGCGGCACGGTCACCGCCAAGGACGTCGAGGGCAACACCCCGGCGCACCTCGCCGTCGACGCCTCGGCCATCGAGATGGTCAAGGCCCTCACCGGCATGGGCGCCTACCTCAACGTGCGCAACACCTCCGGCTGGACGCCCCTGCACCTCGCCGCCAACCGCGGCAAGGTCGAGATGGTCGATCTGGTCCTGCAGCTCGGCGCCGACATCAACGCCAAGGCCGACAACGGCTGGACGCCGCTCACCGTCGCCATGACGGCGGGGCATCCGTCCGTGGTCGAACTCCTGCGCCAACGTGGCGGGCGCTGAGCAGTCGGGTTCCTCGTCGTCCGATGTGGAAACGTTCCGTCCCTCGCGGGGAAAGCGAAACCTGATCGAACAAGAGGAACGGAAAAACGGAGGAAGACAGGGAGCCAGTGAAAAAAGCGAAATCGGTAAAACGGCATCGCCATCTCTTGGCTGTCCTCCGTTCCTCCGTTCCTCTTGTTCGATCCTGTCTTTCCTGTCTTGATCGACGAGACCCGAGTAGGCAATGGATCCACCAGGAATGACGAGGAGCCAACAGACGGAGCAAACTTGAGGATAGAACCGCAAAGACGCCAAGGGAAGTGAACCCTTGAGGCGTCACCCGCCCCCATGTGCTGCCGGCAATGGTCGGCTCGCTCCTCTCTATCGAGCCTTGGCGTCTTGGCGTCTTGGCGGTTCGATCTTCTGGCAAGACCAATTCCCTACTCGGAACGTCCCCAGTCCCGGCTGCTCTCCTCGCGGTGGCGCTCGCGCACCACGTCGGTGACGGTGGCGGCGGCGCGGCCGGGGGAGCTGGCGTCGCGCTGGAAGAGGCCATCGAGCACGGCGCGCAGCTGCGCCTGGCTGAACGGCTTGGGCAGGAAGCGCGTGCGCTGGTCGTAGAGTTGGCGGCTGAGGTTCTCGGCGCTGATCATGCCGCTCATCAGCACCACCGGGATGCGGTCGCCGCGCGCGCGCAGGTCGGCGAGGATGTCGATGCCGTCGAGGTCGCCCAGCCGGCAGTCCAGCACCAGTGCGCACAGCGCCTGGCGGTCGCCGCGCAGCTGGCTCTGGCACTGCAGGCCGCTGTCGGCCTCGCGGCATGCGAAACCCATGCCGCCGAGCATCTCCACGGTCATCTGTCGCACCAGATCGTCGTCATCGACGACCAGCACTTGCTGAGCCGCGGTCGGCGTTTCGGGCGGGGTGGGGAAGCGCGCCGGGACCAGCGGGCGCGTGAAGGCATGCATGAGCAGCGTGAAGGTGGTGCCGACGCCGCGCTTGGACGCGCAGCGGATCTCGCCGCCCACGCCGCGCATGATGCCCTGCACCGCGGCGAGGCCCAGGCCGTGGCCTTTGGCCTTGGTGGTGAAATACGGATCGAAGATGCGCGCCATGGTGGTGTCGTCCATGCCGCAGCCCTGGTCGGTGATGGTCAGGCGCACGGTCTCGCCGTCGCCGTCCAGGGCGATCGCGACCGTACCGGGCGCGCCTTCGAAGCTCTCGGTGGCGTTCATGATCAGGTTGACCACCACCTGCTGGAACTGCGCCGGGTCGAAGAGCACCGGCCGCACGCCCTCGGCGAGATTCAGGGTGGTCGCCACCGCGGCCGGCAGCGCGTGCTTGATCAGCCCGTTGATCTGGCTGATCTCCTGGCGCAGGTCGAGCGGCCGGCTCTCGATGGTGCCGCGCCCCGCGTAGGCGAGGATCTGCCGTACCAGCCCCGAGGCGCGGTCGACCGCCTGCATCAGACGGTCGAGGCGCGGCTTGCCGCGCTCGGTGACGGTGCCGGCGAGCAGCTCGCCGTTGCCGCGGATGGCGCTGAGCAGGTTGTTGAAATCGTGCGCCACGCCGCCGGCGAGCAGACCGAGGCTCTCGTTGCGCTGGGCGAGCTGCAGCTGCTGCTGCAGGCGCTGGCGCTCCTGCTCGGCCTCGGCCTCGGCGGTGAAGTCGGTGATGATGCCGTCCAGGAACAGGCCGCGCGCGGTGACCACCGTCGCGGCGTGCAGCATGAGGTGGCGCGGGCGCTCGTGCCGCGGATGGGTGAGGCGGAAGCGGAAACGGAACGAGGTGCGGTCGCGGCCCTCGAGCGCGTTGAGCAGCTCGCGGAAACCGGCGTGCTCTTCGTCCGGCAGCTGCGCGCACAGCCGGCCCATGTCCGCCTGGTAGATCTCGAGCGGATAGCCGAGCAGGTGCGCCATCGACGCGCTGGCGAGCTCGGGCACCAGCCGTCCGCCCGGCAGCACGCGCGCGCGGAAGGCGAGGTAGCCGTCGCCGCCGTCGACCAGGTTCTGGTAGTGGCTCCAATCCTCGCGGTGATGGCGTTGCTGGCGCAGCAACCACCAGGCCAGCAGGCAACAGCCGGCGGTGGCGAAGGCCAGCCCGCCCCCCAGCGCGAGCAGGCCGCGGGTCAGGTCGGACGGGTCGTGCCAGTAGAGTCCCTCGTCGACGTGCGTGGGCAGGCCGGCTTCACTGAGCAGTCCGGCGATGCCGACCACGCGCTCGCTGCGCACCTCGCCGAGCGGGAAGCGGTCGACGTCGATGTACTCTGCCAGGGCTGCGGCCTCGTCGAGCAGGTGGCGGCGTTCGTTCACCTGGTAGCGGCTGGGGCGGTGCGCGATGATGTGCTCGACCAGCTCGTCGGTGTGGCCAAGCGCGTAGGCCCAGCCGCGCAGGCTGGCGCGGCGGAAGCGCGCGACCAGGTCGGGATGCGCGCGCGCGGTCTCGCCGCGGCAGACCAGCAGGTCGCCGGGGAAGATGGTGGTGCGCGGCGTCAGGGTCAGGGGCCTGAAGGGCACGCCCTGGGTGCGCAGGGTCAGCGCTTCGTTGGTCGCATAACAGGCCAGCACGTCCAGTTCACCCGCGGCGAAGCGCGCGAGGTCGCCATCGCCGCGCGGGGTGAAGAAAGTCGCCGGATCCTTGCCGAGCAGCTTGAGGCTGAGCCACACCTCGATATCGCGGTTGTCGACTGGCCCGGTCATGCGCGTCTTGGGTAGCTCGAGGATGTCGCGCAGGCTGTGGTAGGGACTGTCCGGGCGCACCAGCATCTGGATGGGGTTGCGCTGGCAGATGATCGCGACCAGGAACAGATCCTGGCCTTCGGCCCATTGCGTGAACAGGCGCGAGCCCGAGGCCGCGAAGTCGCAGTGGCCGGTGCTCAGCTCGCTGTTCAGGTCGACGCCGGGCTGGAGCTCGTCGATGGTGACGAGCAGCCCTTCGTCGCGATAGAAGTCGCGCAGATCGGCTGCGTAGTAGCCGGCGAACTGGAACTGGTGGTGGTACTTCAGCTGCAGGGTCACCGGCTGCAGATCGGCGGCGCGCAGCATCCCCATGGCGGCGCCCAGCAGGGTGACGGCGACGAGGAGCGCATGGACGCGGGGGCGCGTCGGCTGCTGCGGTCGGCAGCGGCGGGGGTCTGGCATGAGTGGGGCAGTATGCACGAGGAACGCCTGTCCTCCAAACCGCGAGTGGGCGGCTCGGCTTGCCCGGCGACTAGGGCTATGAGTCCTAGTCTATTTAACTATAGTATGTTATATCATTCCATCTGAAGCGCTGGCGGCGTATAGCCATCGCTCATGCCGCTCGCGACCACGGCGTGGGTCAGCACCACCGCGGCGGTATTGGCGAGGTTGTAGGAGCGCACCGGGCCGATGATCGGCAGATGCACGCAGCGTGTCGCCCAGCGGCGGTGCCAGTCCGCGGGCAGACCGCGCACCTCGTTGCCGAGGATGATCACCGCCTCGCGATCATAGGCCGGACGGTCGTAGCGCAGGGCCCCATGCTTGGTCACCAGCCACGGCTGGCGGTCACCGAGCCAGGCGAGGAAGGCCGCGGGATCGGCATGCAGGGTCCAACGCAGGTTGGGCCAGTAATCAAGCCCAGCGCGACGCAGCGCCTTGTCGCTGAAGTCGAAGGCGCACGGCCCGATGATGTGCAGCGCGGTGTCCAGGCCCACGCACATGCGGCCGATGGTGCCGGTGTTGCCCGGGATCTGCGGCTGGTAGAGCGCGAGGTGCACGGCTCAGGGCGCGGGCAGGCGGAACAGCAGCCCGGCGTTGCGCGTGGTCCAGGCGGCGACGTCCTCGGCGCGCTCGCCACGCACCTCGGCGATCAGCTGCAGGGTGTCCAGCACCCACGACGGCTCGCAGCGTTGTCCCCGGCGCGGCATGGGCGCCAGGTAGGGACTGTCGGTCTCGACCAGCAGGCGGTCCGCGGGCACCATGGCCACGGCGGCGCGCAGCTCGTCGTTGGCCTTGAAGGTGACCATGCCGTTGAAGCTGAGGTGCCAGCCCAGGTCGAGGAAGCCGCGCGCGTCCGCGACCGTGCCGGTGAAACTGTGGATGACGCCGCGGTTGCGCGGGTGGCGCGCCAGCACCGTGCGCATGTCGGGATGAGCGTCGCGGCTGTGGATGACGATCGGCAGATCGAGCTCGACCGCGAGTTCGAGCTGCTGTTCGAAGGCGGCGATCTGCACAGCGTGGTCGGAGAGTTTATGGTGGTATTCCAGGCCGATCTCGCCGAGCGCACAGAAAGCGCCACCGCGCAGCAGCGCCGCGAGCGCGGCGAGTTC
>JACDGQ010000299.1 GCA_013821615.1 Planctomycetota bacterium | reverse complement strand
GGCTGCCGGCGCTGCGCCTGGCGGTGGCGCGCCGCGCCGCCGGTTTCGGCTGCGGCATCGGACCGGAGGACCTCATCACCACCGCCGGCGCGCTCGAGGCGCTCACCCTCGCGCTGCGCGCGACCTGCGTGGCGGGGCAGACGGTGGCGATCGAGTCGCCGATGTACTACGGACTGCTGCAGTCGATCGAGGCGCTCGGCCTGCGCGTGATCGAGATCCCCACCCATCCGCGCCACGGCCTCTCGCTCGAGGCGCTGCGCGAAGCGCTCGACGAACACGCCGTCAGCGCGGTGGTGGCGATGCCGACCGGCGGCAACCCGCTCGGCAGCAGCGCCAGCGACCAGTCGAAACGCGAGCTGGTCGCTCTGCTCGCCGCGCGCCGCATCCCGCTGATCGAGGACGACGTGCTCGGCGACCTCGCCCATCACGACGGCCGGCCCAGCCCGGCCAAGGCCTTCGACCGCGACGGCGGCGTGCTGTGGTGTTCGTCGCTGTCCAAGAGCGCCGCGCCCGGCCTGCGCGTCGGCTGGATCGCGGCGGGCCGCTGGCAGGCAGCGGTTGAACACCTGCAGTTCACCAACGCCGTGGGGCCGTCTCCACTGAACCAGGAGGTGGCCGCGCGTTTCCTCACCGGCGGCGCCTACGAGCGCTGCCTGCGCCGCGCGCGCAGCGCCTACGCCCAGCGCACCGCCGCGATGGCGGCGGCGGTGCTGCGTTCATTCCCTGAGGGCACACGCATCAGCCAGCCCGCCGCCGGCTTCTGCCTGTGGGTCGAGATGCCTCTGGGCGTCGACGCGCAAGAGCTCTACGCCGCGGCCCTGCGCGCACATATCGCGATCACGCCCGGCCCGCTGTTCTCGGCCAAGCTGCGCTACCGGCACTTCATCCGCCTGAGCGCCGCGCGCTGGAACGACGCCCACGAGCCGGCCGTGCGCAAGCTCGGCGCCCTGGCGGCGGGACTGGCGCGCCGGCGACCAGGCAAGGACGGCGCCACGGTCAGGACGAAAACATGATTTTGGTAACTGCGGATTCTTCCTCCACGACGCCAAGACGCCAAGACGTCAAGGGCAGACAGGTGGAAACGGCTCGCGAGCCGTGGATCCGCCAGCCCTCCCCTTCGCCCTCCGAATCTTGGCGACTTGGCGTCTTGGCGGTTGAGATCGTGAGGAGATCCCTCAGGGCCCGGTCACGCCGCTGAGCGGATGGTGGATGACCGCGTCCCAGGCCAATTCCTGGAGTAGCTTGTTGAGCGCCGCGTCCCACAACGGCCGATGCTCGTTGGCAAGCACTGCCGGCAGCGGCAGGCCGATCGGCGTGCGGCGATAGATGACCGCGAAGTGGCAGTAGGCGCCGAGCGCGGTCAGCGGTGCGTGGGGGTGGCCGAGCTTGTCGGTGAAGAGGTCGGATTGCTTGTCGATGCCGGAAACCTTGCCCGCGATGATCAGCCCGCGCAGCGCGTTGACGGCCTGGCCGACCGGGACCACGAACAGCTCCTGGTGGCCGACGCGCTCGTTGATGCCGCGCACGTAGGCGTCCATCGCAGCGAAGTAGGGGTCGTGCAGCGCCTTGAGTCCCGCGACCGTCATGGCGTTGTTGTCGACTTTCGCGGGGTCGCCCGTGAACGGCCATTCGTTCTTGTCCCACGGCATCCAGAATTCCTGGATGGTGACGCGGATCTGCGGATTGCCCTGCAGCGCGAGCTCGGCGAACTTGTCGATGCCGTCGTCGGCGAGGTGCATCGGCGACAGCGTCAGGACGTCGACCTTGCCGGCGCGCAACGCGGCCTTGGCCTCGTTCTTGTCGTCGGCCACGTTCCAGTGCTGGATGACGCGCGAGCCGCCGATCTTCGAGATGCCGACGGTCTCGTGCCCGGTGATGCCGGCCGACTGCGCCATGTCGGCGAGGATGGGATTGATCCAGAAGGCGTGGAAACTGTGGCCGCAAGTGAAGACGCGTTGGCCGGTGGTGACCGGCCCGGCCGTCACCGGCGCATCGGCCGCCGGCGCGCCGACCGCCAGCACGGCGAGGAGGAGGATGGCGCAGCCGCCCGCGAAGGCGGCGCGCTGCAGACGGAGATGCGTGGTCATGGGTGGTTCCGGCAGGTGGGCGTCGCGCGCGGAACCTGTCCGCACCGTGGAAACGATCCTAGCCACCCGGCCGTGCCGTTGCCACGCACACGCTAGCGGTAGCTGGTCGAAACAGTCGCGGGTGCTGGAAACTGTTGCCTATCCGTGCTCGCGGACTGTTTCGGTCGCGCCGCATCGACCATACCGCCCGGATATTGAACCCCAGCGCCGAGCGGTCATGGTCGGCGCTCCTTTCCGTCCCGGAACCTCACCTGCGAGATCCCATGCGCACCCCCGCCCTCGGCCTCCTCCTGCTCGCCTGCGCCGCCGTCGGCAGCGCCGCCGAGCCGACGCCCGTACCACTGTGGCCGGGCGATGCGCCGGGCGCGCTTGGCAAGGGCCCCGACGACATCCCCACCCTGACCGCCTACCCCATCGACCCGGCGGTGGCCACGGGCGCGGCGATGGTGATCCTGCCGGGCGGCGGCTACGGCTTCCTCGCCGACCCGCACGAGGGCGGCAACTTCGCGCGTTTCCTCGCCGAGCACGGTGTCACCGGCTACGTCCTGCACTACCGCCTCGGCTCGCACGGCTACCGCCACCCGGTCGAACTCGAGGACGCCGCGCGCGCCCTGCGCACGGTGCGCGCGCACGCCGCGGAGTGGAAGATCGATCCCAAACGTATCGGCATCATGGGCAGCTCCGCGGGCGGCCATCTCGCCAGCACCCTGCTCACCCACTTCGACGCCGGCAACGCCACCTCGGCCGACCCGATCGAGCAGCAGAGCAGCCGGCCCGATCTCGGCGTGCTGTGCTACGCGGTCATCACTATGGGTCCCGACACGCATGACGGTTCGAAGGCGAGCCTGCTCGGCAGCAATCCCACGCCCGAACTGGTGACGCTGCTCTCGAACGAGCAGCAGGTCACCAAGGAGACCCCGCCCTGCTTCGTATGGAGCACCTGGGAGGACCCCGTGGTCAAGGTCGAGAACTCCCTCACCTTCGCCGCCGCCCTGCGCCGCGCCGGCGTGCCGATGGACCTGCACGTCTACGAAAAAGGTGGCCACGGCATGGGCCTCGCCAACGGCCACCCCTGGACGAAGGACCTGATCTTCTGGCTCACCCAGCGCGGCTGGGCGAAGTGAGCAAGGCTTCGGGATTCAGCGCCCGGTGAGCTGACCGTCGTGCGGCTCGGGAACGCCGCGGCTGACGAGGTCGGCGATGCTGATGGCGCGGTAGAACTCCTCCTGGCCCTGGCGGGCGCGCAGGATCAGGCGCGCCAGCGCGTCGCCATCCGGCACCGGCGCCCGCGGTGGCGGATCGACCGCCAGCACCACGTCGAGGCAGCTGATCAGGTGCGGCGCGCGGGTCAGTGCGAAGCCCCCATGCGGACCGCGCTGCGAGGTCGTCAGGCCGGCGCGCACCAGCGCCTGCATGATCTTCGCGAGCGAGCCGGCCGGCACACCCGCGGCCATGGCGATCGCCTCGGTGGTCAGCGCATCGCCACGGCGGGCGAGCACGGCCAGTGCGCGCAGCGCCTGCTCCGCGGTCCGCGAGATCACCGCGTCCCCAGCGGCGCGTGCGCCTCGACCACCACCTTGCGGGCCAGCGCGGTGGCGCCGCTGCGCAGGGTCACGAACAGGCGCCAGCGCCCGGGGCGCGCCAGGTCGATGACCAGCGGTGAGCCCGGGTCCAGCCACGGCACCGCGCGGTCGAGATCGGGATCGTCGGGGCGGTAGAGCGCCACGCTGGCGCCCTCCGGCGGCGATGCGCCGGCCGGGACCGTCAGTGAGCACGTCAGCTGCAGGCCGACGGTTCCAGTCGCGAGTGCCCAGCCGCCGTCGCTGAACGCGGCGGCCGCCTCCTTTTCCGCGTCCACGTGCATCGAGGCGAGGTAGGGATGATCTTCAACCATGGTCGGCCGGACGCGCCGCGCGGTGACGATCAGCACCGCGTTGGGGATGGCGGTGAGCAGGATGGCGACCAGCGTCACCCACGGCCAGGGATTGAAGGAGCGACGCGCGGGCGGCGCGGCGGGAGCGGGCGGGGCGCTCATGGCGCCCGCAGGTGGATGGGGATCGCGGTCGCAACGCCGGCGGCATCGGTCAGCGTCAGCACGGTCTGCACGTCACCGGCGGCGAAGCGCGCCTTCGGCACATCGATGACCGGCGTGAATTCGACGCGCGCGTCGGCGGGCACCGCGACGCGCTCGCCCTGCATGAAGACGTGCGCGCCCAGTTCAGCGGGGAAGGCCACCCCCAGGGACTGCGCGGTGCCGGTGCGGTTGACCAGGGCCAGGCTCAGTAGCTGGCGCACGACCTCGTGGCCGACCTCGTCGCTGGCGTAGGCAGGCAGGATCGGCGGTCGCAGCACCACCACCTGCAGACTGCCGCGGCCGGCGATGCCGATGATGGTCACCGCCAGCAGCGCCGCGAGCACCACCGCGTAGAGCGCGATGCGCAGGCGGAAGACGCGGCGCGGGCGGCCGGCGAGCTCCTCCTCGCTGCGGTAGGCGATCAGGCCCTGCGGGCGGCCGACGCGGGTCATGACCTGGTCGCAGGCGTCGACGCAGGCCGCGCAGTGGATGCACTCCAGCTGGCTGCCGTTGCGGATGTCGATCCCGGTCGGGCAGACCGCCACGCACAACCCGCAGTCGACGCAGTCGCCGAGCGTGGCGGTCGCGGTCGCCGCGCCGAGGGCGATGGGCTGGTGCGCGGCGGATTCCGCCGCCGGTGCGGAATCCGCCGGAGGCGTGAAGAC
>JACDGQ010000298.1 GCA_013821615.1 Planctomycetota bacterium | reverse complement strand
GCGCCGAGCCGCTCTGCAGCACCACGTGGATGCGCTTGCAGCCCTGCTCGAGCAGGTGCTCGGCCAGCACGTGGCCGATGCGGCGGTTGTCGACCCCGACCAGGTCATGGGCGCTGCGCCGCGGGTAGGGCTCGATGTCGCGGTCCAGCAGCACCACCGGGATGCCCGCCTGCTGCAGGCGCGCGGCGATGCTGCAGTTGGTCCGCTCCATGCCGGCCGCCATCTCGATGGGCGCGAAGAACACGCCGTCGACGCGGCGTTCGATGAAGGATTCGCACAGCCGCTCCGCCTGCGCGCTGCGGTCGCTGCCGCCCGCGGCGGGGAACTGGCCCCACAGCACGGCGCCCTGGCCGGCGCTGGTGGCGGCGGCGATGGCCCCGCAGATGGGCTCGAAGATCTCGCCCTGGCCGAGGTTCGGCACCAGCAGGGCGAAGGTCGGGCCGTTGGCGCGCTGGGGCTGCCGCACATACGAGCCGGAGCCGGCCCGCCGCTCGAGCAGGCCGAGGCGCACCAGTTCGAGCAGGGCCTTGGCGATGGTCACGCGGGTGACCTTGAACTGCAGGGCGAGCTGCTCTTCGCTGGGGATGCGCGCGCCGATCGCATAGGTGCCATCGGCGATCGCCGCATGGAGGTGCGCGAAGATGCGGGCGTGCTTGGTGGAATCGCGCGGGGTGGGCATGGGAGTGGTCTAAATGTCTATGGTGCTTGTTGATTGCGGCTGCGGATTGATACGGCAGGTAGTCGCCGTCGTTGTGCCGGTAATCCGCACGCCTGCGAGCAGAATTGCTGACTATGGTGCTTGTCGGCCCGTCGGGATCGGACCCTAAAATTTAGACAAGCACCATAGACAACTTGTGAGCGCACCGCCCCATGCCGTTGGCGGGACCGGATTTCCACCGTCACCAGCGCCGTTCTCGAACCCCCCAGCCTCCGCTGCACACGCACATCGTCCGACATGTACCCCAGCCATCGGCAGCTACCCCACAGCCGGCTGTGCGCCGCAGCCCAAGCGCTGGAGCTGCGCCCAGGCAGTGCTCGGGACCAACCTTCCGTCATCACGGCACGCTCCGACGATGGCGCGATGGAGCACGTGCAGGATCCCGCGCCAGGTGCGGTGCCGCCGTCCCCGACGGCGTTCCAGCCCTGGCTGCCGTGGCTCGCGGCCGGGGTGGTGATCGGGGCGCTGCTGCCGCAGGCGATGGCGGATGCGGCGGTGGCGCAGCTCGGCTGGCAGGTCCTGCCGGCGACGCTCGGCTGGGCGGTGGGCGTGCCCTTGGCCGCGCTGGCGATCGCGCTGGTATGGTGGCGGGAACGCTTCGCCTGGCTGGCGCGCGTCGTCGCCTTCCTCGCCGCCTGGCAGGTCGGCGCGGGGCTCGGGGCGAGCACGCCGCAGCCCACGCCGGTGGCGGTCACGCGCCTGCTCGCCTGTCGCGGCGAAGTCATCGACGTGCATCGCCAGGGCCGGGGCCAGGCCTTCAGCCTCAGCGCCGACCGGGTCGTGATGCCGGCCGGTTTCACGCCGCCGCAGCGGCTGTATGTGCGCGCGCCGACCCTGCCCGGGGTGCGCTGCGGCGATGTGGTGGCGGTGCGCGGGGTGTGGATGCGCGACGCGCGCGGCGCGGCGCTGCAGGCGCAAGAGCTGGAGATGCTGCGTCCGCGCGAGGCCTCGCCGCGCGGCTGGGCGTGGGCCGCGCTGGCGCGCGTCGCCGATCACCGCGCACTCGCCGAGGCCTACCTCCTTGGTCAGGGTGATCCGCCGGAGAAGGCGCAGTTCCGCAGCAGCGGCCTGCTCCACGTGCTGGCGGTCAGCGGCATGCACCTGGTCATCGCCGCCGCGTTCGCCGCCTGGCTGCTGCGCCTGGCCGGGGTCGGCTGGTGGCCGCGACAGCTCGCACTCGCGGCGCTGATCTGCGGCTACACCTGGCTGACCGACGCCTCGCCCGCGACCATGCGTGCCCTGGTCATGGGCCTGGCGGTGCTGCTGATGGGGCTGCTCGCGCGCGCGCCCCACCGTCTCGCCGCGATCAGCCTGGCGGCGCTGGCGCTGATCGCCTGGGATCCAGGCAATGCCGCCGACATCGGCTTTCAGCTCAGTCTGGTGGCGGTGCTTGGCATCGTCACGCTCGGCCTCGACGTGGTGGCGCTGCGCGAGCGCTGGCTGCCGCTGCGCCCCTGGCCGCTCGATCGCCCGCCGTGGCGCTGGCTGCTGTTCACTGTGCGCGGCGCGTGCGACGGGCTGGCCATCGGCGTCGCCGCGACCTTGGCCACCGCGCCGGTGCTGGCCTGGCATTTCGGCACCGCCAATCCGTGGTCACCGTTCACCACCCTGTTCGCCGGGCCGCCCAGCACGCTCGCGCTGTGGCTGGGCCTGCCCTGCCTGGTGCTCGGCGGCTGGTTTCCAAACGGACCGTGGGAAGGGCTGTATCGCGCGCTCGAATGGTGCCTCGATGCGCTGGTCGCGGTGGTCGACCAGGGCGCCGCCCTGCCCGGCGCCACGCTTCACCCCGGCGCGCCGTCGCTGACCACGCTGCTGCTCTGGCCGCTGCTCTTCCTGCCGCTGCGCGATGGCCGGGATCTGGCGCTACGCGGCGCCATGGCCGGGGTGCTGCTGCTGGCATGGTAGGAGAGGGAGGCAGGAGGGGAGAAGGGGACGGCAGGAGGGGCGGAGGGAAGAAGGGAAGAGCGGGTCCGCGGAGGTCGAGACGGGCACGGCTAACGAGCCGAAGCGCGCACGCCGGTCGGATGTGCGGGCGTGGATCCGCTACGCATGCGATTCCCTCTGGAAGAGCGCTCGCTTGACTCCATATGACCGTCGGGCAAGCCCTCCCTTGCTCCCTTCTCCCCTCCGCCCCTCCTGCCGTCCCCTTCTCCCCTCCAAGGTTCCCGATGTTCACCGTCTCCGTCACCATCCGCGTCAAGCCCGCGCACCTCCAGGACTTCATCACGGCCTGCCGTGACAACCACCTCGGCACGCGTCAGGAGCCGGGCAACCGCCGCTTCGACGTCATCCAGGGCAACGCCGATCCGACGCACTTCGCGCTCTACGAGGTCTACGTCGACCAGGCCGCCTTCGCCGTCCACCAGCAGACCGCCCACTACGCACGCTGGAAGGCGGCGGTCGAGCCGTGGATGGCAGTGCCGCGCACGGCTGAGAAGGGCACCCTGCTCTTCCCCGCGCCGTACACCTGACCAGATGCCGCCACGAGCACCAGCGGGTGAGGGCCACCGGGTACCTCGCTTGTCTCGGCCGCCCCGGCGGGCACAGTGTCGGTGGAGCATCTCTCTCGCATGAAAGACCGCCTGCAGCTCACCCAGCTCGCGACCCTCCCGGTGGTCCTGGTGCTCACCGTGCCGCCGGACGAGCGCGAGATGGAGAAGGAGCGCGAGGCCGAGATGCGCAGCCTGCTCGACACCGCCGGCCGCACCGTCGCCGCGATCTGCGTGCAGCATCTCGCCAAGCCTACTTCAGGCACCTACATCGGCTCCGGCAAGGTCGCCGAGGTCGCGGCCGAGGTCGCGAGCAGCGGCGCGCGCCAGGTGGTCTTCGACGTCCAGCTCAGTCCGCGTCAGCAGCGCAACCTCGAGGAGGAGATCGGCACCAAGGTCCTCGACTACGACGAGCTGATCCTCGACATTTTCGCCCGCAACGCGCGCACCACCCAGGCGATGCTCGCGGTCGAGCTCGCCCAGCTGCAGTACGACAAGGCGCGCCTGCGCCGCTTGTGGACCCATCTCGACCGTCAGACCATCGGCGGCTCCTCGGGCACCGGCTCGGGCTTCAAGGCCGGTCCCGGCGAGAAGCAGATCGAGATGGACCGCCGCCAGGTGCGCAAGCGCATCCAGGACCTCAAGGGCCGGCTGGAGGAGATCGAGCAGCGCAAGGACCGCGCGGTGAAGACCCGCAGCGACGCCTTCAACATCGCCCTGGTCGGCTACACCAACGCCGGCAAGAGCACGGTGATGAACAGCATGACCAACGCCGGCGTGCTCGCCGAGAACCGCCTGTTTGCGACCCTCGACACGCGCACCGCGCAGCTCTTCTTCGACCGCTTTCACAATGTCGTGCTCTCCGACACCGTCGGCTTCATCCGCAACCTGCCGCCGACGCTGATCGCCAGCTTCCACGCCACCCTCGCCGAGGTGCGCGAGGCCGACCTGCTGCTGCACGTGGTCGACGCCAGCAGCGGCGTGATGGAGCAGCAGATCGCCGCCGTCGAAGAGGTGCTGAAGAACATCGGCATCGAAGGCGTGCCGGTGATCATGGTCTTCAACAAGGTCGACGTGGTCTACAGCAAGACCATCCTGCTCGCCTACCGTAGGCGCTACAAGCAGGCGATCTCGGTCAGCGCCCTGACCGGCGAGGGCATGGACCAGCTCAAGCTGCTGATCAAGGCGCACATCGACAGCCGCAACCGCAAGATCACCGTGCGTTTCCCGGTGACCAACGGCGCCCTCGACGCCTTCGTGCGCAGCCGCGCACAGGTCACCGAGGAGAGCTACGACAACGACGACGCGGTGCTGACCATCGCCGCGGATGAGCGCCTGTTCGAAGAGTTGCGCGCGAATCCCGACCTGGTGGTCGACGCGGCGACGTGAGCCGATGCGCGGAGCGCGAGGCAAACGTTCTCAAGGCGCGGCCTCAGAGCAGCGGACTGGGCCACCTGGCGCATACCGATCCGGAACCGCTGGATTTCCCCAAGGAATGACGCATCCGTCGCCCGTGGTCCGGAATGCGAACTGTCCGGGGCCGAGTGGTATCCAGCCTTTGCACTCGCTAACCGACGCCTGGGGCCTTCCTGGGACCGCGCGCCGCTGGCGCGCATATCACGAGGGATGCGCGCCAGCGG
>JACDGQ010000297.1 GCA_013821615.1 Planctomycetota bacterium | reverse complement strand
CCCAGGGCCGCCGCGGCAGCCAGGTAGATCTCCGGATCGGGCTTGCCGCGGCTGACCTGATCGCCGGTGATCACCGCCTGGAAGCGCGCGGCGACCGGCCCAAGGGTGCGCAGCGCATCGCTGCGGATGCTCGAAGTCGCGACGGCGCGCGGGATCCCGCGATCTTCAAGCCAGGTGAGCAGCGCCAGCGCACCCGCCTTGGGCAGGGCCCCGCCGCTGCTCGCCAGCCGGTGGTGCTCGGCGCGCCAGGCGCAGCGGAAGTCCACGACATCGAGCGCGAAGCGCGCGGCGACGTCGGCCTCGCTGACTGCGATGCGCCGCCCGATGAGGGTCGCGAAATAGGCGTCGTCCAGGTCATGGCCGAGCGCGCGCGCCGCGGCCTGCCAGGCGCTGCGCGTCAGCACCTCCGAATCGAAGAGCAGGCCGTCGAGATCGCAGATCACGGCACGTAGGGGTGGGCGCATGGGCTCCGTTCCGGGTCGCCGACCGGGTGGCGGTCGCGCAGCCTGCCCAGATGTGCGCACCTGCCAAGGGCGAGGGCTCCCGGAATGCAACGCGAGCCTCTGGATATGCACCCGCCGCGGTCTGCGCCACCCCTCGATCCGGACAGGTAAGCTCATGGAATATCTGGACTTCCGGACTTCCGGACTTCCGGACTCCCGGACTCTACCCCGCCACCCGATGCTCCTTGACCCAATCTTAACATCCGATGGGATGCCGCCCATGTCATTCCAGAACCTGCTCCGCTGGCTGCTGCCCAAAGAAGACCACTTCTTCACTTTCCTGGAACGCCAGGCGGTGGTGGCCAATGACGCCGCCAAGGTCCTGGCCGGCTTCAAGGACAGCGGCGACGCGGTGGTCATCCGCGACCGCGTCCAGGACCTCGAACACCAGGGCGACCGCATCGTCCACGAGATGCTCGAGGCGCTCGGTCGCACCTTCGTCACCCCCCTCGATCGCGAGGACCTGCAGAAGCTCTCCAAGCGTCTCGACGACATCCTCGACTTCGCCAACGCCGCCGCGCGCGCCTGCGTGCTGTTCGGCGTCGAGAAGCCGACCTCGTCGATGATCCTGCTCTCGGACAAGCTGGTCGAGTGCACCACGGTGCTCGCCGAGACCATCCCGCATCTGCGCACCCAGTCCTATGACGCGGTCACGGCCGGCGCGGCGCGCGTCACCCAGCTCGAGAAGGACGGCGACGTGGTGTTCCGCGACGCCATCAGCAAGCTCTTCCACGATCCCACCATCGACGCGAAGGACATCCTGCGCGAGCGCGAGGTGCTCGACGACCTCGAGAAGGCCGTCAACCGCTGCGAACAGGTCGCCGACGCCCTGACCTCGCTCGCCGTCAAGCATGCCTGAGCAGCCCCCATGCTCAGCCTGATCATCCTGGTCGTCGTCGTCGCGCTGCTGTTCGACTTCATCAACGGCTTCCACGACGCCGCCAACGCGGTCGCCACCAGCGTGTCGACCGGGGTGATGTCGGTGCGCACGGCGGTGATCGTGTCGGGGCTGTGCAATTTCCTGGGCGCGCTCTCCGGCACCGCCGTCGCCTCGTTCATCGCCTCGGGCCTGGTCCACGACGCCGGCCTGGTGACCCCGCTGGTGGTGCTCGCCGCGCTCATCGGCGCCAGCACCTGGAACCTGCTGACCTGGTGGTGGGGCATCCCCTCGAGCTCGTCGCACGCCCTGGTCGGCGGCCTGGCCGGAGCGGTGGTCGGCTTCGCGGGGACGGGCGCCTTCGTGTGGACCAAGCTGATCGACAAGGTGCTGATCCCACTCGTGCAGTCGCCGCTGGTCGGTTTCGCCCTGGCTTTCGTGGTCATGGTGGTGGCGATGTGGATCTGCCGGCGCCTGCGCCCGCACCTGGTGACCAACGGCTCGCGGGTGCTGCAGTTCATCTCGGCCTGCACCCTTTCCTATGCGCACGGCCAGAACGACGCGCAGAAGGTCATGGGCGTCATCGCCCTCACCCTCACCGCCGCGCTCGCCGGCTGGGGGCTCAAGCCGCTGATCGTACCAGCTCGCGGTGCCGCACCGACGGAGCACGCCGCGACCCTCGCCCGGTATGAGGCGCAATCCTTGGCCGCCGGCAAACCCCTCACCGACCAGCGCACCGATGCGGGCGCCCTGCACGCCGCCCTCCAGGCCTCCGCAGCGCCGGGCATCGTCAAGTCCTCCTACGACCTGATCATGCCGACGGTCCACCTGGAGAAGGACAAGGCCAGCAAGGACGGCAAGGGGCTAAAGGAGGCGACCGACATCCCGCTGTGGGCGATCGTTACCTGCGCCATGGCGATGTGCCTGGGCACCATCGCGGGCGGCAAGAAGATCATCAAGACCATGGGCACCAAGATCATCAAGGTCTCACCGCTGCAGGGTTTCGCCGCCCAGGTCAGCGGCACCGCAGTGATCATGGTGATGAGCGCCGCCGGGACGCCGCTCTCGACCACCCACTGCATCACCGCCAGCATCATGGGCGCGGGCACCACCAAGGGGCTCGCCGCGGTGCGCTGGGGCACCGCCCTCAACATCATCGTCGCGTGGGTGCTGACCCTGCCGGCCAGCGCGCTGGTGGCGTGGCTGGCGATTCAGGCACTGAAGGCCTGCTTCGGCTGATGGCTGATGGCTGACGGCTGGCGGCTGGCGGCTGGCGCTGCGCGCCGGCTGGGAAATACGTCGGAGCTCGCGCGTTTCCGCTGTCACCTGCAATCCTGGACCACGAGCTGTCAGCCGTCAGCCGCCAGCCGTCAGCCCGCTCTTGGAGCGCGCAGCATCACCATGCCCAGCGGCGGCAGCGTGACGCGCAGCGTCGCCGGGAAGATGCCGCGCTGCTCGTCGCGGGTGCCGACCTGCGGCGCATTGACCACGCCGCTGCCGCCGAACTCCGCCGCGTCGCTGTCGATCAGCGTGGTCCAGGTGCCGCGCGTGTTCACGCCCATGGGGTAGTCGTGGCGCGGGATCGGCGTGAAATTGCAGGCGATCAGCACGTCGGGCGCCCCGGGGGCCTTGCGCAGGAAGCCGAGTACCGATTCCTGGCGGTTCTCGCAGTCGACCCACTGGAAGCCGTCGCGGTGGTCGTCGCGCACGTGCAGCGCCGGTTCGGCGGCGTAGAGGCCCAGGGCCGCGGCCAGGAAGCGACCGAGCCCGGCGCGCAGCGGCTCCTCGGCCTCGTGCCAGTCGACGCGACGCTCCCAGCCCCACTCCTGCCCCTGGCCGAACTCGGCACCCTGGAAAAGCAGCGGCCGGCCCGGCACGGCCACCTGGTAGCCGTAGAGCAGGCGCAGCTGCGCCACGCGCCGCCAATAGTCGCCGCTCATCTTGTCGAGCAGCGACTTCTTGCCGTGCACCACCTCGTCGTGGGACAGCGGCAGCACCCACTTGTCGTCGTAGGCGTACCACTGGTGGAAGGTGATGCGGTCATGCACGCCTGGGCGCATCAGCGGGTCCTGCGCCAGGTAGCTGAGCGTGTCGTGCATCCAACCCATGTTCCACTTGAGGTCGAAGCCCAGGCCCTGCATGGCGGTGGGCGCGGTCACGCCCTGCCAGGCGGTGCTCTCCTCGGCGATCATCAGCACACCGGCGCACTCACGGTGCACGGTGCTGGTCAGTTCCTGCAGGAAGCTCACCGCTTCGAGGTTGCTGATGCCGCCCTCCTCGTTGCGCGTCCACTCGCCCTCCTCGCGGTCGTAGTTGCGGTAGAGCATCGACGAGACCGCGTCGACGCGCAGGGCGTCGATGTGGAAGCGGCGCAGCCAGTGCAGGGCCGCGGCGATGAGGAAGTTGCGCACCTCCGGGCGGCGGAAGTTGAAGACGTGGGTGCCCCAGGTCTTGTGCTCGCCCTCGCGCGGGTCCTCGTACTCGAAGCACGCGGCGCCGTCGAAGCGCGCCAGCGCGAAGTCGTCCTTGGGGAAGTGGCCGGGCACGAAGTCGACGATCACGCCGAGGCCGGCCTGGTGGCAGCGGTCGACGAAGACCTGGAAGTCCTCGGGTCCGCCGTGGCGGCTGTTGGGCGCGTACTGGCCGGTGACCTGGTAGCCCCACGAACCCTCGTAGGGGTGCTGCGCCACCGGCAGCAGTTCGAGGTGGGTGAAGTGGAAGCGCCGGCAGTGCGCGATCAGGCGGTCGGCGAGCTCGGCGTAACCCGGCCACGTTTCGCCCGGCTCCGGCCCGCGCATCCAGCTGCCGAGGTGGACCTCGTAGATCGCCATGGGGTTGGCGAGATGGTCGCGTCCGCGCCGCCGCGCCAGCCACGCCGCATCCGACCAGCGGTAGGCGTCCGGCGCCACCACCATGCTCGCCGTCGCCGGCGGCCGCTCGCTGCTCGCGGCGAAGGGGTCGGACTTGATGCGCTGCTCGCCGCTGCGGGTGCGCAGGGCGAACTTGTAGAGCATGCCCGGCCGCACGCCGGGGATGAACAGCTCCCATACTCCCGACGGGTCGCGGCGGCGCATGGGGTGGAAGCGCGCGTCGAAGCCGTTCCAGTCGCCGATCACCGCGACGCGCTGGGCGTTGGGCGCCCACACCGCGAAGCGCACACCGGCGCAGCCGTCCACGGTGGCGCAGTGCGCGCCGAGCACGTCGCCGAGGTGCAGGTGGTGCCCGGCCTGGAACAGCCCGAGATCGTAGTCCGGGATCTGCGCCCAGAAGGAATAGGGATCGCGGCTGCGGCTGACCACGCCCGCGGCGTCCTCGATCTCGAGCTCGTACGCGCCCGGTGTCCCACCCGCCGCGACGCGGCCCTCGAAAAGGCCGAGCCCGTCGCGCTGCGCCAGGGCGATGGGCCTGCCCGTGGCCGGCACCACCGCGACCCGGCGCGCCCCGCGCACCAGCGCGCGCACCCACACCC
>JACDGQ010000296.1 GCA_013821615.1 Planctomycetota bacterium | reverse complement strand
CACCCAGATCAGCACCGGCGCGCGGTCGGCCATGTCGTCGAAGATGTCATCGCGCTGGTCGACGCCCGTTGGCGCCGCGGCCTCGCCCTGACGGCGGTGCACGGCCAGCGCACCGGGGGCCTCACCGGGCAGGCGGCGGATCTGCAGCAGCCAGGGCGTCTCGCCCAGGCTGCTGCGCGCGGCATAGGTGAGGTCGAGCGATGGTGCCATGCCGCCGAGGACGTCGCCGAGTGCGGCGCCCACTTCGATCTGGCGTTCGGGCCCGGGACCGTCCGCGACCTGGCAGGCCAATGCGTAAGGTCGGCCGGTGCAGGCGCCCTCTTCCCACTCGCCGTTGGCGACGCTGGCCTGGATCCAGGCGCAGTTGACCGCAACGATGGCGCCATCGGCGGAGATGATGGCCGCGGGCTCGCCGAGCGCATCGAAAGCGGCCTGCAGGGCGGCGAGCCGATCGGCTGCGGAGAGCGCTGATTCCATCGCGGCATCCAGTCGGGGTGGAGGCTGATTGGCGGAACGCGGCAGGCGGGCAGGGTTCCAAGGCCGGCGCAGGCACCGGTACCAAAAACTCATCCAAGATGAGGCCATTTTTTCTGGGCGTCCGGCCCCAGAGCTTCGCTAGATTGGATCGCTTGCGCCTGCAGGCAAGGCGCGTTTGGCCAAGGTGGTCCGCCGCGCGTCGGGGTCGGGGTACCAGCGGTAGCGAGGCGGCTGCCGGTCGCGTGCAAGGGCGGGGCCAGCGCCACCGCATCGGTGCCGAGGTCCCTAGTTGCGGGCTGCGACTCACGACACCAAGCGCGGATTCCAGTGCTCGGAGTTCGTACTAACACCGCGCGGCTCCCCGCGCTCTCGGTCGGCACCAGGATGATGACGCGCCGCCCTGGCGCGCGTCATCGAGGCGGCTTCCACGCCAACAGGCTGGCGCGGAAGGCTTCGAGCGCGCTGGAGCGGCTGCGGTCGCGGCGCTCGACCAGCGCGAGCTGGCGCGTGAGCGGGCGATCGCCGCAGCGCAGGCCCTGGCCGCTGGGGTCGGCCAGGCGCGAGACGAAGCCCAGGCCGATGCCGGCCGCGACCATGCTGGTGATCGACGCGATCGAGCGCAGTTCCATGACCAGCGCCGGCGCGACGGCATGCTCGGCGAGGTGGCGGTCGAGCAGCTGGCGCACCGCCGAGCCGCTTTCGAAGGCGATCAGCGGCTGGTTGTGCAGGTCGCGCCAGTGGAAGCGCCGGCGCCGGCGCAGTGGATGCGCGGGCGGCACCAGCAGCACCAGCTCGTCGACCAGCCAGGGTTCGACCAGCAGGCGCGTCCCCGCCACTGCGGCGGGCAGCGGCAGCGTCACCAGGCCAAGGTCGAGGTCGCCGGCCAGCACCGCCTCGACGATGGTGCGCGAGGGCGCCTCGCGGATGGTGAAGCGGATGCCGGGATGGCGGCTGTGGAAGGGGCCGATGATCGCGGGCAGCAGGCAGGTGGTCGAGGTCGCGCCGCCGCCGATCGCCAGCGTGCCGCTGGCCAGCTTGCCGAGCGACCCCACCGCCTCCTGGCCCGCCGCGAGCAGGTCGAGCGCATCGCCCGCGAAGCGCCGGAAGGTCTCGCCCGCCTGGGTCAGCGCCAAGCCGCGCCCCTGCCGGTGGAACAACGCCACTCCCAGGGACTGCTCGAGCTTCTTGACCTGCCCCGACAGCGCCGGCTGGGTGAGGTTGAGCCGCCCCGCGGCGCGCGTCATGTTGCCGGTCTGGGCCAGCACCAGGAAGTTGCGGAGGTTGTCGGTTTCCATGGCGCCCTTTCAGGGTTTTGAGACCCGAGACCCGAGACCCTAGGTACTGGACCGAGGATCATGGTTCGGTGCGTGAGCACTCCATCGTCCATGGGGGTCTTCGCATCGTCGGTCCTGGCCTGCCACTCCGCACCACGTCCTCGGGTCTCGGTTTCGGGTCTGAATTCTTCCAAGTATAAGCGTGAAGCATTGCAGGTCCGGAGAGGGCCTCCAGCCTGGACGCTGCCAACGCGGACCCGGGAAGGAGCGTATCGGCGACGATTCCATCCTAATGGCTCCTCGTCGAGCGATAAGCGTTACTTATGGCTCGGGGGGTCCGGCCGCGATTGGATCGTGCCGACCGGTGGCTATCGTTACGGGTGTCGGGCGGCAGCCGCCCCATCTACACACCGCAGCGCGCCCTGGCCTCGGGTCGCGCTGCCCCTCGGAGCTCCCGCATGCTCGCCGCCTACCGCGCCCACGTCGCCGAACGCCAGAAGTTGGGCATCCCGCCCCTGCCCCTGACCCCGGTCCAGACCACGGAGCTGTGCGCGCTGCTCGCGGCGCCGCCGGCGGGCGAGGCCGCGGTGCTCAAGGCGTTGCTCACCGACCGCGTCTCGCCCGGCGTCGATCCCTCGGCCAAGGTCAAGGCCGACTGGTTGGGCAAGATCGCGCACGGCGAACTCACCAGCCCGGTGATCGGCACGGAGGAGGCCATCCGCCTGCTCGGCACCATGCTCGGCGGCTACAACGTGCCCTACCTGACGCGCGAACTCGATGGGCCGCACGCGGCCCAGGCCGCCACCGCGCTCAAGGGCATCATCCTGATCTTCGACCACTTCGCGGTGGTCGCCAAGCTCGCCGAGAACGGCAACCAGTACGCCCAGGCGGTGATCAGGTCGTGGGCCGATGGCGAGTGGTTCAGCGCGCGCAAGCCGCTGCCCGCGTCGATCACCGGCACCGTGATCAAGATCGCCGGCGAGACCAACACCGACGATCTGTCGCCGGCGCAGCAGGCCTCGAGCCGCCCCGACATCCCGCTGCACGCGCTGGCGATGTACGAGGTGCGCGACCAGCAGCAGGGCGAGAAGACCAAGTTCGTGGAGCGCGCCCAGGCGCTCGCCGCCAAGGGTCGGGTGATCGTCGTCGGTGACGTCTACGGCACCGGCTCGAGCCGCAAGTCGGCGACCAACTCGGTGATGTGGGCGACCGGCGAGGACATCCCCTTCGTGCCCAACAAGCGCAGCGCCTCGGTGGTGCTCGGCGCGATCATCGCGCCGATCTTCCTCGACACCTTCCGCGACGCCGGCGGCCTGCCCATCGGCGTCGACGTCAGCAAGCTCGAGACCGGCGACGTCATCGAACTGCGCCCGCTCGAGGGCACGCTGCTCAAGGGCGGCCAGGTCATCGCCACCTACAGCCTCAAGTCGCCGTCGATGCCCGACGAATTCCGCGCCGGCGGCCGCACCAACCTGATCATCGGCCGGGCCCTGACCAGCAAGGCGCGCGCCTACCTGGGGCTGCCCGAGTCGACGCTGTTCCTGACCCCGGTCCGCCACGCCGACAGCGGCAAGGGCTACACCCTGGCGCAGAAGATGGTCGGCAAGGCCTGCGGCGTTGCGGGGGTGCGTCCGGGCATCAGCTGCGAACCCAAGATGACCACGGTCGGCAGCCAGGACACCACCGGTCCGATGACCGCCGACGAGCTCAAGGAGCTCGCCTGCCTGGGCTTCAGCGCCGACCTGGTGATGCAGAGCTTCTGCCACACCGCGGCCTACCCCAAGGAGGTCGACGCCAAGATGCATCGCTGGCTGCCGGAGTTCATCGTCGAGCGCAACGGCGTCAGCCTGCGCCCCGGCGACGGCATCATCCACAGCTGGCTGAACCGCATGTGCCTGCCCGACACCGTCGGCACCGGCGGCGACAGCCACACGCGCTTCCCGATCGGCATCAGCTTCCCGGCCGGTTCGGGCCTGGTCGCCTTCGGCGCGGCGATCGGCTTCATGCCGCTCGACATGCCGGAATCGGTGCTGGTGCGCTTCACCGGCAAGCTCCAGCCGGGCGTCACGCTGCGCGATCTGGTCAACGCCATCCCGTGGGTGGCGCTGAAGTCGGGCGACCTGACGCTCGAGAAGAAGGGCAAGAAGAACGTCTTCAACGGCCGCATCCTTGAGATCGAGGGCCTCGAGCACCTCACCGCCGAGCAGGCCTTCGAGCTCAGCGACGCCAGCGCCGAGCGCTCGGCCGCGGCCTGCGCGGTCAACCTCAGCGAGCAGTCGGTGGCCGACTACCTCAAGTCGAACATCGAGCTGCTCAAGGCCATGGTCGCCGACGGCTACGGCGCCAAGAACTCCATCGAGCGGCGCATCAAGGCGATGGAGGACTGGCTGGCCAAGCCGGTCCTGCTGCGCGCGGACAAGGACGCGGAATACGCCAAGGTCTTCGACATCGACCTCGCCACCATCACCGAGCCGCTGGTCGCCTGCCCCAACGATCCGGACAAGATCAAGACCCTCAGCGAGGTCGCGGGCGAGAAGGTCGACGAGGTCTTCGTCGGCAGCTGCATGACCAACATCGGCCACTTCCGCGCGCTGGCCAACGTCTACCGCCAGACCAAGGTCGAATACCTGAACACCGTCACCTGGATCTGCCCGCCAACGCGCATGGACGAGAAGGTGCTGAACGACGAGGGCCACTACGGCCTGTTCGGCAAGATCGGCGCGCGCCGCGAGATCCCCGGCTGTTCGCTGTGCATGGGCAACCAGGCGCGGGTGCGCCCGGGTGCGGTGATCTTCTCGACTTCGACGCGCAACTTCGACGGGCGCATGGGCCGCGACGCGCAGTGCTACCTGGGCAGCGCCGAACTCGCCGCGGTGGTCTCGATCCTCGGCCGCCTGCCGACCACGGCCGAATACCTCGAGCACATGGCCAAGGCCATCAATCCGTTCGAGAAGTCGATCTACAAGTACCTGGACTTCCGCCAGCTGTCGGCGCGGGTTCCGGACTTCAAGGCGACGCCGGTGGCGGGGTCGTATTATTGAGGCTGATGGCTGATTGCAGATGGCTGACGGCTGACGGCTGACGGCAGGAAGGGATGCGC
>JACDGQ010000295.1 GCA_013821615.1 Planctomycetota bacterium | reverse complement strand
GGGAGCTCCAGGACACGAAGTTCGTCATCCCCGACCACAGCTACGCCGCGCTCTACGCGGAGACCGTGGACCACTGTCGCGAGCACGGCGCGTTCGACCCGGCGACGATGGGCACGACGCCGAACGTCGGCCTGATGGCCCAGGCGGCGGAGGAGTACGGCTCGCACAACAAGACCTTCGAGATCGGCGCGGCCGGCACCGTGCGCGTGGTCGATGAGAGCGACAAGGAGCTGTTCAGCCACAAGGTCGCCGCCGGCGACATCTGGCGCGCCTGCCAGACCAAGGACGCGGCGGTGCAGGACTGGGTCAAGCTCGCGGTCAACCGCGCGCGGCTCAGCAAGACCCCGGCGGTGTTCTGGCTGGATGAGCAGCGCGCGCACGACGCCCAGATCATCGCCAAGGTAAAGACCTATCTGGCCACGCACGATCTCACCGGCCTGGACATCCGCGTGCTCGAACCGGCCGCGGCGGCGCGCTTCACCCTCGAGCGCCTCAAGGCCGGGCACGACACCATCTCGGTCACCGGCAACGTGCTGCGCGACTACCTCACCGACCTCTTCCCCATCCTCGAGGTCGGCACCTCGGCGAAGATGCTGTCGATCGTGCCGCTGCTGAACGGCGGCGGGTTGTTCGAGACCGGCGCGGGCGGCTCGGCGCCCAAGCACGTCCAGCAGTTCACCGAGGAGAACTTCCTGCGCTGGGACAGCCTCGGCGAGTTCTTCGCGCTGGCCGCGTCGTTCGAGCACCTCGGCGAGACCTTCAAGCACGCCGGCGCCAAGCTCTTCGCCGAGACCCTGGACGAGGCCAACGGCAAATTTCTCGAGCATGACAAGTCGCCCGCGCGCAAGGTCGGCGCCGGCATCGACAACCGCGGCTCGCACTTCTACCTGGCGCTGTACTGGGCCCAGGCCCTGGCCGCGCAGGGCAAGGATGCCGCGCTGAAGGCGATCTTCACGCCGATCGCCGCGCAGCTCGCCGCCAACGAGCAGAAGATCGTCGCCGAGATGGTCGCGGTGCAGGGCAAGCCCACCGACATCGGCGGCTATTACCTGCCGGATCCGGTCAAGGCTGCCGCGGCCCTGCGCCCGAGCGCGACGCTCAACGGTATCCTGGCGATGGCGGCGGCGGCGCGCTGACGAGAACCGGCACAGGGTGGGTGAAGGGCTATCCGGAGAGGTGGTTCTCAGGTCACCCAGAACGGGCTCGGCACTGCGCGCTCTTGCCACACTTGGAATTCATCGGGATCCCACCGTGATCGCGGGGTAGGCCCGCCCGCCATCGCGCATCCTATGCGGAAGCGCCCGCGGCCGGCTCATGCCAGCACGATGTAGTTCTCCTCCTCCATCTCCTCGGTGACGTCCTTCACCACGGCGCTGAGGATGAAGAAGTTGAGCGGCTCGCCGGCGGCGGCGGCCAACCGGGCGGCCCAGCGGCCGTGCGCCGTGTGGCGCTTCTCCGCCTCCAGCACGCCGATCGTCGCGATGATCTCGACCAGCAGCTCCTTGACCCTGGCGGGCTGCTGCAGCGTGCGCAGGTAGCGCATGCGGTGCAGGACCATCTCCTTGGTCTCACTGTAAATCGCATTGAGCGGGATCGGTGCCGGGTGCATAAAGCCTCCAAGGGGGTGGAAACCGGGGTTTCCTGCGCGCCTGCTGCGAACGGCGTGCCAGTACCTCTCCACCTTTCGGCCCAGTTGCCCTTGGAAGCGCTACCAAAGCTCTTCACAGCGCTGGTCTTCAGCGCCAACCCCGTGCACCAACGTGGGTTCGCGGCAGCAACGCGGCGCGCGGCCGCAACCGCTTTTCGGCGCAGAATCAGGACGGAAATATCTCCAGAATTGCACTCTGGATGCTTGCTCTGCCTCTCCGCAATTAGGCAATCCCGTCCATGTCGAGCGCTGCGACGGAGGCCGCGCCGATGCGTGCATCAAACGCCTTGGAGATCGTAAAAAACAGCGTGTCCGGTTCATATCCGCGGCCGGCATCTGCTCCTGACGATGCCCCTCACTTTCATCCGCATAGTCAAACCAGGCCTATTCAGGTCGACAAAGCTTCCTACAGACCACCACGCGGTTTCCGCTAAGATGTGCTACCCTTCCCGGCGCTGCGCGCGAACGATGCATACTAACACCGTCGCGTCATCCGCTGCCATTCATCAGACCCCACTCATGCCCACCACCACCATCAGCACCGCCCGCAGCGCGCCCCACGGTGCCCGCACATGTGCCGGATTCACGCTGTTCGAGGTCGCCATCTCGCTGGCACTCGCCCTGGTCGGAGTGGTCAGCGTGGCGATGCTGATGCCCGCCGGGATCAAGGCCGAACAGCTCGCGCGGCTGCGCATCTACGCCGGCGTCAAGGCGGAGGAGATCGTCGAGGAGTTCGCCAACACCTCGAACACCAGCCCGAGCATCGACACCGAGGCGCCAGACGCCTGGGACGTCCCGACCGGCTACCGCGTCATGGCACCCGACCTCGAGGCGCGCGTCTCGGCGCCGCGCTTCGGCATCATGCCGCTGCCCGACGTGATCGCGCGCCGCCTGGCCTCGGACGATGGGGAGATCGAAGGCATCCTCGCCCAGGGTGGCAAGCTGTACTACGCGCAGGCGCAGGAGACCAGCGGCCTGACGGACAGCGTTCAGGCGCAGAACGCCACCGTGCCCACCGACAACCAGACGCAGCGGCTGGTCTTCGCCGTCACCGGCTACGCGCAGAACAACAACCTCGCCCATCTGGCGTGGAAGGACTGGCCCTACTATGAGCCCTACCCGTCGCCCCCCGGGCACGGCGAGAAGGAGGGCTACGGCTACAACTGGGGCGGGGCGATCGTCGCTCCCGACCACGAACCCGCAGACGCGGTCACGTTCAGCTATTCCGGCGGATCGTACGCGGCCGCGATCCACCTCTGGGAAGGCGTGGGCGCCGGCGGCCCCGATGCCGGATCGCTGGATGGTCATGGCGGCAGCATCGACGCGGACATCAGCAAGGTCTTCACCATCGGCTACCAGCCCTATGGAATGGGCGGCGCGGGCGCCAACAGCGCGGCGGGCGCGCAGACCTACCTGCAGGCGGCGCTGTGGTACTGCGCGCGCAGGAACGTGCCGGCGGCGGTCTACGCGCCGGCGCAGGGCTTCACCCTTGCCACCCAGCTCGCACTGGCGATGGGCCAGTTCACCTCCGCCAGCATCGTGCCCGAGGGGCAGAAGTGGAGCTGGGTCCAGGCCATGCGCTTCCTCGCCCATGCCTCGACGTGCATGACGCGCTGGCACGACCTCGCCGCCCTGGGCGGCCAGCCCTCGCTGGTCGGCGGCTTCGCCGTGCCGGCCGCGACCATCAGCGGCAGCCCGGACTCGCCGGCCATCACCCTGACCCACGACCTGATCGTCTACTGGCACGAGCTCAGCCTGCGCATGGCGATGCTCTACTGCGCCAGCCAGCCCTACGACTGGGGCGCGCCGCGCCCGACCCAGCGCGCGCTGATGAACGATTACCCGCTGATCGAATGCGACCTGATGGCGCCGCTGCTGTCCGGCACCATCTCCGGCGCGGGCGTGGCCGCGCAGCAATGGCGCCCGATCGCCGCGCACCTCATCGCCAATCCGGGGCGCAGCTACAGCTATCCCGACACGCCCATCGACCCTGCGGGCACGCGCTTCGGCACCAACCCGACGGACTTCACCCTGGCGATGCCCTTCGCCGCCGCGGAGCGCTGCCGCCAATTGGTGTTCTGGGCGGCCGACTGGCAGTCGTACGAGGACGCCGAGACCGCGCCGAGCGCGGCGATCGACGCCAGCAAGTACCTGTTCTCGGCGCCGATGGACACGGGCGGCGCCCCGATCAGCTTCGACCAGCGCATGAGCCACTGCCTGTGGCCCGACCACCACATCTTCCAGTTCCGCAATCCCGAGAAGATCGTCACCTTCACCGACCCGGCGGTGCCGGGTCTGCCCACCGGCGCCGACGTCGCCAACAAGCGCATCCTCAGCGCCGACGGCGAGGGCCAGGACAAGTACGACGGTTCCGCCGCGTCCTCAGCGCGCTTCCTGGGCCTGTACGGTGCCGATCGCAACTTCAACGGCCGGCTCGACCGCGGCACCATCCCCGCCTCGGTGCGGCTGCGCGCGACGCTGGTCTCGCGCTACAACTTCTACGATCCACGCCTGACCCTGAAGTTGCGATGAACACGCCAGACGCCCCCCATCGGCGCCGCGCGCGCGCCGCCTTCACCCTCATCGAGATGATGATCGCGATCAGCCTGGGGCTGGTGATCGTCGGCACGGTGCTCTCTGGACTGCGCGTCGCGAGCCAGGCGATCACCGTGGTCAACCGCCTGGCGCAGGAGAACCAGCTGATGCGCCTGGGCTGCGAGGTGGCGCACGAACACCTCGACTTCTGGAACGACTGCGACGACCCCGAAAACCCGGCCAACCAGACGCTGCGCGGCAAGGACATGAACGGCGGCCTGCCGTTCACGCCGATGGGCGATATCGTGCCGTACGCGCCGGGCGCGAACGCCGAGGCCAGCACGGGCTGGAATCCGTCCGACACCTGGCCCGCGGCGGACCCGCGCACCTGGTGGCACGGCAATCTCGCGGAAAAGTGCAACAGCAACGTGATGCTGGGGCGTTACTCGATCTTCGGCAACACCGCACCGAGCCTGGACGTGAACGCCTCGTTCGGCGCCTACGGCCAGGTGACGGTGCTGCACAGCTGGCTCTACAACCAGCTGTGGAGCCTGCGCACCGCGGTCGGTTACTACGGCTACTTCGACTACGCGCCGGCGAATACCATGTACCAGTGCTACATGCCGTGGCTGTCCGGGCAGACCAACGACGACGGCGAGCCGCTGGTGTTCGAC
>JACDGQ010000294.1 GCA_013821615.1 Planctomycetota bacterium | reverse complement strand
GTCGAGCACGCTGGTCGCGGGCGGCAGCGCCGGCACGCGCTCGCCCGCGCGCATCGCCTCGCGCGTGGTCATCAGCTTGCGGCCCAGCGCGCCGCCAGGGTGGAAGCGCGCGTACTGCTCGGCAGTGAAGCGGCGCTGGCCCTGCACGGTCAAAGCCAGCGCGTCGCCGAGGGCGAGCATGGCGGTGGTGCTGGTGCTCGGCGCCAGCCCGAGCGGGCAGGCCTCGAGTACCGCGCCGATGCTGAGCGTGACCGCGGCGTGGCGCCCGAGCGGGGAGGCAGGATTGCCGACGATGGCCACCACGTTGACGCCGATCAGGCTCAGGCTGGGCAGCAGCGCGACCAGCTCCTCGCTCGAGCCGCTGTTGCTGAGCGCCAGCACCACGTCGCTCTCCTGGACCATGCCCAGGTCGCCGTGACGGGCCTCGGCGGGATGCAGGAACAGCGCCGGCGTGCCGGTGCTGGCGAAGGTCGCCGCGAGCTTGCGCCCGATCAGTCCGGCCTTGCCCACGCCGGTGACGACCAAGCGACCCGGTCGCCCGTCCCCGCAGCGCGTGCGGATCAGCGCGCACGCCTCCTCGAGCGCTGCACCCTGCTCGCAGCAGGTCTCGGCCAATCTGCCGACCGCGGCCGCCTCGGTGGCGAGGATGTGGCGGATGCTGGAAACGACTTCGCTCATGGGGGTAGTCTCATCCGACCTGGGCGCGCTACAATCCTCGCGGTGGCTGCCCGCTTTCCGGGCACACGCGAGGCGCGAGACACGAGACACGAGACGCGAAGCTGTTTTCAGGAGGGGGGGGCTCCTGCACAACGTCCCGACGCAGGGCGACGACCTCGTGTCTCGCGTCTCGCGTCTGCCGCACGGCCGCGAATGCGGTTGCCGCCACTGGCATGCCCGAGCATGCTCCGCCCATGGCGTTCCGCCCCACCATCGCCGGCGACCGGCTCTACGGCATCAGCATGCGCCCGCAGGAACTCGCGCTCTATGGCGCGAAGGTGGCCTTCAACCTGCGCTACAGCGCGGTCTTCGACGACCCCGCGGAGCAGGCGGCCGAGCACTTCAAGCTGCTGGTCCTCGAGATCGAGGCCGAGACGCCCGCAGACGACCCACTCGGTCAGGAGCGCGGCCGGCTGCAGCTGCTGAAATGCGGCTGGGAGCTGCGTCTGACCACGCCCAGCGCCTGCACGGTCGGCACCACCGAGGAACTGCCCGAGGAGGTGCCGCTGCTGCTGGCGCGCATCGCCGACACCATCAATGATTTGGCGCAGCGCGGTGGACTCGAAGCGCCGATGGGGCCTGAACTGGTGACCGACCTGCTGCAGCGCTATCGTCTGGGTGTAGTCGGCGCGTAGAACTGAAGGTATACTCGTGCTTGTGGCTCGACGCTGAGCGCCGCTCTTTGCGAATGACTAGCAATAACGACAAAACGATCGTGAAGGCGCCGCATTCGCCCGACGAATAATCAAACCGAAGGCTGGCTACGGTCTTGTATCCTCATTGTGCATATCTAGCGTGTGCGCCACCTCACGAAGAGCTGGCCGTGCGCCGGGAGAGTCCTCGTGTCCGAGTCGCCTACGCCAGCCCTGCCCGAGTCCCTGCGCGGCCCTGAACTGCCGCTGCACCTGGTGCGTCGCTACTGGGTGCTGCTGGTGATCGCCGCCCTGGCCCTCGGATCGTTCGGGTGGTGGTTCCTAGGTGCCTTCAACGACCAGCATTACGCTCCGGTCCAGCCGATCGCCTACAGCCACAAGCAGCATGTCGGCGACCTCCATATCGACTGCGCCTATTGCCATTTCAATGCCGAGCGCGGCAAGCATGCCGGCGTCCCCCCGATGTCGGTGTGCATGGGCTGCCATACGCAGGTCGCCACCGGCAAGCCCGAGATCAAGAAGCTCGCCGACATCGTTGAGAAGGGCTCCTACGTCGGTGACGACGGGGTGGTCAAGGAAGGTGGCGTCGTGCACTGGGCGCGCGTCCATAAGCTGCCCGACCACGTCTACTTCAGCCATCAATGGCATGTGAAGGCCGGCGTGGCCTGCCAGACCTGCCATGGCCCGGTCGAGAAGATGGAGGTCGTGCGCCAGTTCGCACCGCTGACCATGGGCTGGTGCCTGGATTGCCACCGCAACACCAACTACGTCGGCGGCCCCCACTACGATCCCAAGCAACCGGCGACCTTCACCGTCGGCACCGCCAATTACGACGTGGTGCGCGCCCGCCAGCAGCCCGATCCGGTGGTCACCTTCCATGAGCGGGAGGTCAAGCCGTCGAGCGCGACCAAGCCCGCCGTGCCGGCGAAGGAGGAGGTGCCCGTGGCCGATCCCGCCCAGAGCGCGGGCGACGCGGTCTTCGGGCACCTGCTGCACGACTTCCCCGACCTGCCGCGCTGGCGCCTCAAGGACCTGCCCGAGTCGCACCGTGCCTACTATGGCAAGCTCTACGAGCACGACGACCAGGGCAAGCCCATCCTCGAACTTTCGCGCACCTTCATGAACGCGCCGACCCAGTGCAGCACCTGTCACCAGTGAGCGCCCTGCCCCTCTGCGCATCCAAGCCCTGCGGAATCCCCTTATGACGAGCATGCCGGACGCCCCGCACACCACCCGCCCCGCGAAGACGACGTGGCGTGATGCGGCCGAACTCACCGCCAGCGCCCCCGGCGCCGGTGACGAGTTCGCGCCCGAGGTGGCGCGCGCGCTCGCCACCCTGCGCCGCCAGCACGGCCTCAGCGAGGCGTCCTGCCAGACTGATGGCAACACCCCGGACGAACTCGCGCGCCTGCGCGGTGACCTCCAGGAGATGCTGCCCGGCGTCAAGCGCCGCGGCTTCATGCAGCTCACCGGCGCGGCCGCGGTGTTCGCCCTGGCCGGCTGCTACAAGCAGCACCCCGACACCATCGTGCCCTACGCGCAGCAGCCGGAAGGCACCGCGCTGGGCAAGGCCGTCTATTACAGCTCGACCCTGCGCGACAGCGGCAAGCCGGTCGCGGTGATGGTCAAGACCTATGACGGCCGTCCGATCAAGATCGAGGGCAATCCCGATTCCCCGCTCGGCCGCGGGCGCTGCGACGCGCGCACCCAGGCGGCGCTGCTCAACCTCTACGATCCTGACCGCAGCCAAGACGGTGCGCAGCGCCGCGACGGTGGCACGCTCGCGCCCATCGCGTGGGCCGATCTCGACAAGGCGGTCGGCGCCGCGCTGGCCAGCGGCAACGTCGGTCTGCTCACCGGGCCGATCGACGGCCCAGCGCGCCGCCAGCTCATCAACGAGTTGAGCAGCGCCTTCGGCGCGCGCCTGCAGCACGCCGTGCTCGACGCCGCCGCCGACACCAGCCGCCTGGCTGACCGTGGCCAGGACGTGGTCTACCGCATCGACAAGGCGGCCCTGCTGGTCAGCCTCGGCGGCGACTTCCTCGGCGGCGGCTCCACCGGCCTGGCCGAGGCGGTCGAATTCGGCGACTTCCGCCGCCTGCGCGGCACCGGCGACAGCGCCGACCTCGGCCAGGTGGTGGTCTTCGAAGGCCCGCTCAGCCAGCTCGGCGCGGTCGCCGACGTGCGCGTGCGCGTGGCGCCCGACCGCCTCGCCCTGGTCGCCTGGGGCATCGCCGAAGTGGTCGCCAAGGCCCTCGGCCAGACGGTGCCCGACGCGGCGCTTACGGCGCTCGACGCCGCGCGTGGCCCGAAGCCGCTGTTCGAGGCGCTCGGTCTGCGCGACATCGAAGGGGTGGATCCCATCGCCTTCGCCGCGGGTCGCCTGCTGGCGGTGAAGAAGGCCGGGAAGAACAGCCTGGTCTATGACGGTCCCGCGACCAGCACGCACCTCGGCGCGGCCGTCAACCTGCTCAACAGCCTGCTCGGCAACGACGGCGTGACCGTCGATGGCGCAGCGGTCGCCACCACCGCCATCCCCGCCACTCCCGGCGCGGCCGCGGCGCTCATCGCGCGCGCCGCCAGCGGCGACATCGCCACCCTCATCGTGGTCGACGTCAATCCCGCATTCCTGTTCGCGGGCTCGCCCACCGCCAAGGCCCTGGCCGCGGTCAAGACCCTGATCGTGCTCGCCGACCGCGTCACCGAGACCGCCGCGCTGGCGCACTACATCGCGCCCACCCTGCACGGCCTCGAGAGCTGGGGCGACGCCGAGGCGCGCGCCGGCGTGCTCAGCCTGCAGCAGCCGGCCATCCAGCCGCTGTGGGACGCGCGCGCCGCCGAGGAGAGCCTGCTCGCCTTCGCCGTGGCCGCCGGAGTGAAGACGCCGTCGTTCGCGCAGCCCGTGGTCGCCGCCGATCCGAAGCAGGTCGCGGTGGTCTCGCGCCGCCCGCTCTGGCAGGCCGCCGCAGCCGGGGTGCAGAGCTGGCAGAACTACGTGCGCGCGGTGTGGCTCGGTTCGGTCAAGCCCCTCGCCAAGGTGGTGGTCGACGACCGCACCTTCTGGAACGCCGCCCTCGCGCGCGGCGTGATCGCACTCACGGTCGACGCCAAGGCGCTGCCCGCATATCACGTTCCCGAATTGCCGCCCTTCCCCGTGCCGCGGCCCACGGGCGCGCTGCAGCTGGTGATCTCGCCCTCGCGCGTATTCGGCGACGGCACCTGGCTGAACAACGCCTGGCTGCAGGAGACCTCCGACCCGGTGGCGAAGATCACCTGGGACAACTGGCTGGCGCTGTCGCCCGTCGACGCCCAGCGCCTCGGCTTCGCCGAGAACGACGTCGCCAAGCTCACCGTCGGCGGCCTCTCCGTGAAGCTGCCGGTGCACGTCCAGGAGGGCCAGCACCCCGGCGTGCTGCAGACCTTCAGCGGCTGGGGTCGCGCCAAGGATCGCGCCGGCGCGGTCGCCAACCTCGGCCTCGAGGGCGTCGGCTACAG
>JACDGQ010000293.1 GCA_013821615.1 Planctomycetota bacterium | reverse complement strand
GCCCTTCCCTTCCCTTCCCTCCCGGACCCCCATGCGCCCCATCTCCTTCCAGCGTTCCTACCTCAAGCATCCCGCGGGCTCCTGCCTGGTCGCCTTCGGCGAGACCCGGGTGCTGTGCAGCGTCTCGATCGAGAAGGAGGTGCCCCCGTTCCGGCGCGGCACCGGCGGCGGCTGGCTGACCGCGGAATATTCCATGCTGCCCGGTTCGACCAGTCCGCGGAAGCGCCGCGATGGGGCCAAGCAGGATGGCCGCAGCGTCGAGATCCAGCGTCTGATCGGGCGCAGCCTGCGCGCGGCGGTCGACCTGGCTAAGCTTGGCGAGGTGACCCTCGCCATCGACTGCGATGTGCTGCAGGCCGACGGCGGCACGCGCACCGCGGCCATCACCGGCAGCTGGGTGGCCCTGCACGATGCGCTCAGCACCCTGGCGCGGCAGCAGAAGACCGCCGGCCCGCAGCACTACCTGCTCGGCCAGATCGCCGCGGTCAGCGTCGGTCTGGTCGATGGCAAGGTGATCGTCGACCTGGACTACGCCAACGACAGCCGCGCCGAGGTCGACATGAACGTGGTCATGCGCGGCAGCGAGTTCATCGAGGTGCAGGGCTGCGGCGAGAACGGCAGCTTCAGCCGCACCCAGCTCGACGGCCTGCTCGACGCCGCCGCCGGCGGACTGCAGGGGATCTTCACCGCGCAGCGCGCGGCACTGGGGATCTGAAGCCGGACGTAGGGCCCAGCGGGCGATGCCGGAAGCGGCTTAAGCAGAACGTCAGTGGCGTGAAAGCGCGTCTGGGGGCCTTCCTGGGACCGCGCGCCGCTGGCGCGCTCTCCCGGCATTGCGCGCCAGCGGCGGGCGGTCCCAGGAATGGTCCTGATGCTGGTGCGGTGGTTCGCGGGCGGATCGCGACGAGTCCTTCCGTCGCCACGGGGTGCGCGGAAACGAAGACACCCGCCCCGGAGACCGGAGCGGGTGCAGCTTCGACCGCCCGGCGGTTGCCGGGCGGACAATGAAGAAAACCGCGGTCGGAACCGCGGTTTTCTTCGTTCAGCTTACTTGCCGAAGTGGGCCTTGGCTTCCTTCGAGAAGCGGAAGACCAGCTTCTGGCTCTTGGGCTTGGCCGAGACCTGGATCTCCTTGCCGAACGACATGATCGTGCGCGCGGGCTTCTTGGGGATTTCCTTGAGCACGAGCTTGCCGAGGCCGGGCAGGACGGCGCCGACCGGCGCGTACTGGAAGAGCACGGCGGTGAGCGAGTCGACCAGCGCGGCGGCCTGCTTCTTGCTGATCTCGCCGGCACCCTTGCCCGACGCGTCGGCGGCGAGGTGGGCGATGAGCTTGCCCTTGGTGTAGCCCTTGTCCTTGGGCTTGCCCAGGATCGCGGAGGTGACGGACTTCTTGGCGGACTTCTTGGCGGGCTTGGCCATGTGTTGCTTTCCCTGTGAGGGGGTGGTTGAAGGAAGACATGCCCTTTCTAACGATGAATCCAGTATGTCTAGAGGGATTTCCGCGGCGAGACTGCGAAAGCATGGGAAAAGCAGGGTCGCCAGCACGAGGGTCGGTTGCGGCGATCTGGCAAGCGCGCGACGTGCTTCAAAAAATTGCAAGATTCTCCTGTAAAATCGCAAATTGCATTACCCGATGCCGCGATGCGGCCTGACTGCGCACGTCGGCGTGCGGTGTCGCCGCGTGGTGCTGCGGTGGCGGAGTCGCGGCGCGCGGGGCGCTGCACGAGCAACGCAGGGCAGCCTTGTCGCATTGGTTTCGATCGGCATTTGAGCAGCGGCGCCGCACCGCACGTCACGCTGCGCGGGTCGGCGGCATGCGCGCACACGGGGTGGGATGGGGTCTGAGACCACCGGCGCGGCAGGGAGCGCTCAAGGGCAGCGGTCGATACCGGGAGTCGGATTGCCGCAGTCCGCCGACCCAGCCACGCCTTCACGCTCGTCTCACGACTCGCGTCTCAAGCCTACGGTCTGGGGTCCAGGTCTTCCCTCCGCCTTCCGGCGGCCTCACCGAGCGCCCACCCTTGCCGGGGAAACTGTGGTATAATCCCAGGCTCCGTCCCCGGCGGCGGATGCGGAGGAGACGCGCATGGCCTGGATAGACAACCTCTTCAAGCTGATGTCGGAGCGCAAGGCCTCCGATCTGCACATGACCAGCGAGCATCAGCCGATGATCCGCGACTCCGGCGACATGATCCCGCTCGAGGGGGTGCCCAAGCTCAGCAAGGACCAGGTGAAGCAGATCCTCATGGAGATCTGTCCGGAGCGGAACAAGAAGCAGTACGAGGAGAGCTGGGACACCGACTTCGCCTACGCCCTGGAGGGCATCGGCCGTTTCCGCGCCAACCTCTTCGTCGACCGGTATGGCCCGGGCGGGGTGTTCCGCCGCATCCCGGACAAGATCCTCTCGGCCGAGCAGCTCGGTCTGCCGGCCGCGGTGCTGCGCATGTGCGAGTACAAGAAGGGGCTGGTGCTGGTCACCGGTCCGACCGGCTCCGGCAAGTCGACGACCCTGGCGGCGATGATCGACCACATCAACGCCAACCGCAAAGAGCACATCATCACCATCGAGGACCCGGTGGAGTTCGTCCATCCGGCCAAGCGCTGCCTGATCAACCAGCGCGAGATCCATCAGCACACCAAGTCCTTCGCCGTGGCGCTGCGCGCCGCCCTGCGTGAGGACCCGGACATCGTCCTGGTCGGCGAGATGCGCGATCTCGAGACCACGCGCATCGCCATCGAGACCGCCGAGACCGGCCATCTGGTGTTCGGCACCCTGCACACCTCGACCGCCTCGTCGACCGTCGACCGCATCATCAACCAGTTCCCGGCCGAAGAGCAGGAGCAGATCCGCCTGATGCTCGCCGGCAGCCTGCGCGGTGTGGTCGCGCAGAACCTGCTCAAGAAGAAGGGCGGCGGCCGCCTCGCCGCGCAGGAGATCCTCTTCGTCACCCCCGGTATCGCCGCCAACATCCGCGAGGGCAAGACCTACCAGATCCCGTCGCAGATGCAGACCGGTGCCAGGTACGGCATGCAGCTGCTCAACGACGCGCTCGAGAAACTGGTCAAGGCCGACTCGGTCGAGCCGATGGAGGCCTACGACCGTTCGATCGACAAGGAGGACATGGCCAAGAAACTGCTCGCCCTGGGCTTCAACGTCGAGCAGGCCCAGGCCCAGGCCGCCCACGAGGCGAAGACCGTGGCCAAGCCGGCCGCACCCACCTCTTCAGCGCCCGAGGCGCCGAAACCCGGTGCGCCGGCCACGCCTGGGTGGAAGAGGCCTGGTTGAATGCGGGCTGACGGCTGACAGCGCTGGCGCACTCTCGACATTCCGTTCGAAATGACCTGGTGGATGCGCAATCACGCATTCGTCGGTTTCAACCTGCGAGCTGTCCGCCGTCAGCCGCCAGCCGTCAGCCCTCAGTGAAACTCCGGCCGCTTCGGTGCGATCCTGGCGCCGGGCTGCCGTGACTTCTTCAAGCCGACTCCGACCAGCGCGAAGATCTCGTCCACCTGCTTCGCGGTGAGCTGGTAGGTATCGACGATGTAGTAGCGGATGTATTCGGGATCGAGTCGCTGCGCGTTCATGCTGCGCACCAGCCGTTCGAGATCCTTGGTGAACATCGGCCGGCTCCGGCGCGGGCGGCGTGGGCTGCGTCAGCGCTTGGCGACGCGCAGGCCCTGGTCGACCGTGGCATGGATGGTGAAGATGGTCTCCAGCCCGAGGATGCCGAAGATCTCGCGCACGCTCTGGGTGGGGTTGACGAGCTGCAGGTTGCCGCCCGCCTTGCGCGCCAGGTGCTGGGCGTTGATGAACACGCCCACGCCCGCGCTGGCGATGTAGGTCAGCTCGCTGAGGTCGATCACCAGGCGGTTGCTGCCGCCCTTGAAGATCTGGTCGATGTGCTGCTCGAGCTCGACGAAGGTATGGCCATCCAGGTACCCGCTGATCTTCAGGATCTGGACCGGCTCGTCGCGGCGGCTGGTGATGGTGAGGCCGGATTTCATCGGGTGTCGTGTAGGGTATCGTGGGGAGGTGGGATGCGTGGCGCCAGCGGGGAAGTGGCGAGCGGGCAGGTAGGTAAAATGGTAGGCAATCCCAGAGTGTGCGGCAAGGGCTTACTGGCATCGCTGGGACCGCCCCTAGGCTCACTGCCCATGGCCAAACCGCAGTCGATCGAGGACCACTTCGCCCAGGTCGAAGACGCCATCGCCGCCCTTGAGACCGGCGAACTGCCGTTGGAGGACGCGCTCAAGCGCTACGAGGCCGGGCTGAAGGCGGTGCGCCAGGCGCGCACCCTGCTGGACCAGTATACCGCGCGATTGGAAGAGGTGCGCGGGGTCGAGCCTCCGCCCGCGCCATGAGCGGTCCGGCGCCGGCGGCCCATGATGGACACGATCTGGCGGAGGACCCGGGAGTCCTCGCCGACCTGCCCCTCCTGGAGTTCCAGGGCTGGCGCAGCGCGCTGCGGCGCGGTGGCGCCGCCGTGCTGCCGTGGCGTGGGGATCACCTGCGCGCGCAGGCCGAGGCTCCCGGTCTGACCCTCCTCGAAAGCGGCGAAGACCTCCCTGAGGGCGGCTCGTCCCAGGCCCTGGTGCGTATCCAGAAGGGCAAGGCCGCGACCACGGCTGACCTCGCCGCGGCGTGGCGCGCCCTCGCCCCGGAGGGCGGACTGTTGGTCGCCGGGCACAACGACCTCGGCATCACCGGTTGGGCCAAGCGGCTGGCGGCGCAGCTCGGCCAGTCCGGCGAGGTCCTGGCGAACCGTGCCCACGGCCGGGTGGTGCGGTTCCGCCGCACGGGCGCGGTACTGCCCATGCCCGGAACGACGGCACTGCCGGCCGACGCCGAGGAGGCCGCGGCCGACCGGGCCAGCC
>JACDGQ010000292.1 GCA_013821615.1 Planctomycetota bacterium | reverse complement strand
GGCCACCTCATGGAGCCGGCCATCGCGCCGCTCGGCTTCGACTGGAAGATCGGCGTCGGCCTGGTCGGCGCCTTCGCCGCGCGCGAGGTCTTCGTCAGCACCCTGGGCATCGTCTATAGCGTCGGCGAGGCCGAGGACGATTCGCTGCCGCTGCACGAGGCCCTGAAGGCCGACCGCCGTGCCGACGGCAGGCCGGTGTGGACGCCCGTGGTCGCGATCAGCCTGCTGGTGTGGTTCGTGCTCGCCATGCAGTGCATGAGCACCCTGGCGGTGGTGCGCCGCGAAACCGGCGGCTGGGGGTGGCCGCTGTTCCAGCTGGTGTACATGAACGCCCTGGCCTATGCTGGGGCATTGCTGGTCTACCAGATCGGCACGCGGCTGTACCCATAGCCCGCAGAGGATCCGCCATGAACCCGCTCACCCAGGAACTGCTCGTCGGCGCCATCATCCTGGCGGCAGGCCTCTACATCGGACTGCGCAGCTGGCGCGTGATGCGCGGCCGCAAGACGGGTTGCGGTTGCGCCGAGTGCCCCGCGCTGAAGGGTAAGCCGAAGTCCTGATCGCGGTCGCTCCGCGATCCATCCACAGCGGGCAGCACCACGATCGCGACGCGACGCCCGGGTCGAGCGGGACGATCGCCGGCTCCCGGCAGGACCTGCGCCGATGTTCCACCACTGCGTCCTGGAACCGACGCGCGCGTGCGCGGGACGCCTTCGCGCCCCGGACGCGTGCGCGATCAGCTCCCGAAATCGTTTTCTGGAAGTGCAGGCGCGTTCTGGGCGGGCGATGCGGCGGCTTGGATCCCGGGATCTGCGCGACGCACGGGCCTGAGCATCCGCTCCGTCGCCTCGCCCATGCGTCGGGCGATCGGCCGCGTGAGGCGCCGGGTGCCGTTGCTGACTCGCCGCACCACGGCTTCGGTGATCGGGCCGAAGCGCTTGCGCATGTGCCGCGCGGTCGCCCCAAGGCGATCGGTGACGGGGCGCAGGGCCCGCGCCGCCGGCCTGACGAACTGCTGCGTCATCTCACGCACCTTCGGCTGGCGGAAGACGTACAGCATCACGCACATGCCGAAGATGGGGAGCGCCAGCACCACGACCAGCCCGGTCCAGGTATCGAACAGGCTCTTGCGGGGGGCGCTGGGCGCGCTGGGCGCAGCGGCTGCGACGACGGGGACCGGGACCTCGCAGCGCAGGCCTGGAGCGGGTGGCAGGCACGCCTCCGGCCTGATCACGCGCATGGCGGCGATGGCTGCCGCGGCGACCCCCCGATCAGGGTCGCGCTGCAGCGGCGCGATGAGATCGGCATGCTCGGCGCGCAAATCATTGAACATCGCCAGCGCGCGGATGGCGTCGACCACCAGCTTGGGATCGTGGCTCCGCAGCTGGGCGACAGAGCCGGCCGCGGCCTTCTCCATGGGGCCGAAGCGGCTGTCGTACCAAGCGCGCCAGGCCTGGGCGTCGCGACCGTGCGGCGCATCCGAGAACGCCATCAGACCCCGCTCCGCGGCTGCCGCGACCACACCAGCATCATCAAGCCTGCTGATGAGCACCGGCAGCAGGCGGCGGTCGGCCCACGCCGTCAGGCATTCCAGGGCGGCGACGCGCAGCCGTTCATCGCCGGTTGAGCATAGGGCCACGACCTTGTCGACCGTCTCCGCACCGCCACGACCCAGCACCGCCAGCGTCTGGAGCGCGTGGAAGGCCAGGTCACCGCCGTCTGCAAGCAGGTCGGCCACCATCTCGCGCGCCGCGCGGTAATGCCGCTGGGCGATCAGGGCGAGGATGCGGGCGCGATCATCAGGACCGCTCTGCGCGAGGTCTTCACGCAGCTCCATGATCACGATGGGGCCCTGGAGGTCGGACATGGCGCGGGCTGCGCGATCCACTGCCGCATTGGCAGTTCCCGCGGGACCATCCACGCTCGGCTCGGCGGCATACAGGCAACAGGGCGGAGCCAGCAGCGCCAGGAGAGCTGCCGCGCAGATCGAAGGAGCGCGTCTCATGGCTGACCAAAGACGAGGATGTGCGGCCACCACGAGGTCGTCGTCAGACGCGGATCGAGCGGCAGGGTCATCGAACCCAGCGTGGTGTCATAGTGTTCATTGAATGTGCCATTGATCTTGCCGCTGAAACCCTCTGCCACCACTGCACCGAACATGCCGAAGTTTCCGTTCATGGAGATGTCGGCGAAGGGCGCGAAGATGACGCCGTAGAAATTTGCGCCGCCGTTGAGCCCCATGGTCCCGCTGTAGTTGCTGACCAGCAAGAGCCGATTGGGATGGGCCGGATCACCCATGACGGCGTTGCCGTTGAATTTGAACGAGGACGCGGCACCACCAGCATAATCATTCTGGTAGATCACCAGCTTGGCGGTGCTGCCGGCCGCGTAGGCGATGTCCTGGAGGTTCAGGGGGCCGTCGACATAGAGGTTGACCGTTCCTGAGCCGCTGATGGTGATCTTCTGGTTGTTGCCCATGTTCACCGATGGATAGCGCAGATTCAGCGTCGTTCCGGCGGGTGACGGGCTCCAATTCTGGTTGCCGCTGAGCGCACTGCCGCTGGTCAGCGCGATCGGGGGATTGTAGGTGAAGACCGGCAGGGATTTGTCGTCATGCTGGATGATCTGCCCCTGGACGCTCGGGTTGCCCTGACTGCTGGTGATGGTGCCCGCCGAGGAGATGTCGCCGCGGTTGCCCGCACCGCCGGCCGGGTAGGCGCCAGCAGCGCTGCTCCAGCTGTCGGTCCCCATGTTGCCCGTGACGCTGTAGCTGTTGCGCGCATAGAGACCGCGATTGAAGATCGCGGAGCCGGAACTGGTGCTGACGATCGCATCGACCCGCTCGCGTCGGTAGCGGCTGGCGTCGGTGATGGCGCCGCTCGCATCCACCCCCGCCTCAGCGGTAGCGTAGATCATGTACTTCTCCTTGCCATCCGGCCAATTCGCCACGCCGCCGACAGTATCGACGAGCTTGACGATCTCGGCGTGGACGCGGCAGCCGTTGCGGAAACCGAGGGCGTTGCCCGCGGTGTTCAACGATGGGAAATCGGCGATCACCTTCGGCGAGAGGACGAAGCTGCCGGGCCAGGGCGCGGCCGTCGGATAAAGGGTGCTGCAGACCCCCAACGTGCCCGGCTTGAGCTGCGTGGCGTTCGCCTGCATCCAGGCCACCGCCTCGTTCGCCGCCGATTCCGCGCTGGCGAGCAGCACCACCTGATCGATGCGGCGTTGCTGCTCGGCGAAACGGCCCATGGTCAGCGAGGTCAGCGAGACGGCCATGCCCGCGATCATCGTGACGGCGACCATGGCGAGGACGAGCGCGTTGCCCGCACGCGATCGCGGACACGGTGTCTGGATGAGGTGGACGTGCATATGGTGATCCTCGCGCGCTGGCATTCAGTAGGACTTGCTGTCCAGCGATTGCGCTCCGGTGGTGGTCGCCGCCGTCACCTGCACCTGGATGGGACCGGTGACGGTGCCTTCGAGGCGGATGGTGTAGTTGCCGTTCGACGACACCATCGTGGTCTGGGTCAGCGAACCGCTCGGTATGGAGGTCGATGGGTAGGGTGTGGCCACCGCCGCGCCCTCGACCAGGGTATAGGAGTTGATGATGGTCTGCACCTGCGTGCTGGTGTCGGTCTTGACGACGACCTGGATGCTGTTGCGGTTCACCGCCAGTCCGATTGGCGCCGCCACCACCAGGATGACCTGCTGGTACGTCTGGGTCGGATCGTTTGGATCGCGGAAGAGCGTGATGAGGTTGCCATAATTGATCGACGGACCGGCCGACAGGGTGGCGCTGATGTCACCGCCTGGATCGGGGATGCCCGAGATCGGGCAGCTGCCAAGGTTCGAATTGAGCGTGGAGCGCAAGAACAACACCTGCGATTGCGCAGTGTAGAGGAGGTCGTCCCCGACCCGCGTGAAGTCCTCCATCACCAGGCGCATCTGCAGCGTCGTGCCGACGCGGGTGATGCTGAAGCTCGGGATGGGATTCCCGCTGCCGTCGACCGGGAAGGGCGGCAGCTTGATGTGGTCGCATAGCACCTTGCTCTGCAGCAGGCCGCCGCTGGCGATCCAGGCCTTGGTCAAGGTGCCCGCATTCTTGTCGTAGGTCAGGGTGCGGCTGGTCGATTCGTACCCGGTGTTGTAGGTGGGGCCCGGATCGTACGTGCCATTGCCATTGGTATCCGCGAATGGTTCGCCGACATCATAGGCGCCGTTGCCATTGCTGTCGGTGTACCCGGCATCGGCGGCCAACGCGACGATGCCGTTGCTGACCGCATAGGCGTAGACCGATTGGCTGGTGGAATCTGTGCGCGGCACCTCGAGCGCGTCGAAGTTGATGACAGGATTGCCGTTGACGATCTGGACGCGCTGCTTGGCGCTGGCCGTGCGCAGCTCGAGGGCGATCGTATTGAGCACATCGTTGGCGCGATTGTCGAGGTCGGTCTGGCGCGTCACGCGCTCGCTCAGGCGCGAACCGACGTCCAGGCTCTGGGCGACGACCAGCATGATCATGGACAGCAGGCCGGTTGCGACCGTGACTTCGAGCAGCGTGAAACCCCGGCGGATCGCGTGGATCATGGCGTGCCCCCTCTGTCAGATGCCGCGATAGGTGAGGACGAACACCACCTGCACCGAGGATTCGCCTTCGGCGTCCTTCCAGACCGCCTTGAACAGCAGCGGAAGTTTGGTGTCGGTCGCCAGGAAGACGTTGGGATTGGCCTGGGCGCTGTAGGGCGCCTGGGTCGCCAGCAGGTTGGTGACGCTGCCGACCACCGCGGATCCGGGTGGCGCGTTGAGACCCTGGACCTGGAAGGCGAGGCCCTTGAAGGTCTGGCGCAGGCCCTTGAACGAGAGCATCTGCAGCTGTTCGATCTGTGCCTGGA
>JACDGQ010000291.1 GCA_013821615.1 Planctomycetota bacterium | reverse complement strand
CCGCCGATGGTGACGCTGTATTCGGTGAGGGTGTCCTCGACCTCTTTGCCGGTGATGTCGGTGATGCGCGTCATCTCGTCCGAGATCAGCGCCACGTCGCGCTCGCTCATGCGCTGCATGACCTTGCTCGCCAGCTCGCTGTCGATCGAAAGCAGGAAGGCCGCGGCCTTGCGCCGGCCACCGGCCGGTTTGGCCGCCTCCTTCTCCTTGTCCTTGTCCTTGGCCACGTGCTGGTCCTTCGCGCGGGTTCTGAGGGGCTACTCGTACAGCCACTTGCGCATGATCTGCGCAGCGGAGGTTGGGTCTTCACTGACCATCTTCTTGATCTGGTCGCGCAGCAGCGTGCGGCGGTGGCGCTCGAGGTCGGCCGCGGTGTCGGGCGTCTCCTTCTTGGAGTCGGCCTGGCGGCGCTTCTCGGCCTCCTCGGCCTCGCGGCGGCCGCGCTCCTCGGCCTGGGTCCAGGCCACGTGGCTGCGCTTGAGCTGGCCGCGCGCGATGAACATCATGCCCAGGGCGACCACCCCGACCAGGCCGTAGCCGATGTAGTCGAGCATGCTGCCGCCCAGGCCGAGCGGGATGGCGCTGGCCGCGACCACCTCGACCGGCTCGTGCCACATCGCCATGCTCTGCACCGCGACGCTGAAGCGGCTCTCGACCGCGGCGGGGGTCTCGCCCGCGCCCTGGCTGCCCTTGGCGGCGTTGAAGCCGATCGCACCCAGCACCAGATCCTGGAAACGCTTCTTCTCGGCCTCGCTGTAGTCCTCGTGCTTCTCGACCACCTCCTTGGTCGGCTGGCCCTTGTCGTCCAGCTTGGGCCCCTTGGTGATCTTCTGGTCGAGCAGGATGCTGACGGTCATGCCGCGCACCTTGCCGACCTCGTCCTCCTGGACGGTGTGGCTGCTGCCGACGGTGTACTCGTTGCGCGTCTCCTCCGAGGTCTTGGTGGCGAGCTGGGCGGCGACGCCGCTGGCGCGCGATTCGCCCTCGACGTTGGGCGCGGTGCCGGCGACGCCGCCGTTGCCGCCGGCCGGGGTCTTCTCGTCGCTGGTGCGGGTGTTCTCGCGCGTCAGCACCTTGGTGGTCGGGTCGGTGGTGGTGCTGCTGCGCTTGGTGAAGTCGAGCTTGACGCTGACCTTGACCGAGCTGCGGCCCGGCCCGAGGGTCGCGTCGAGCAGGTCCTGGGCCTTGCGCGTCAGGTAGGTCTCGCGCGCCGCCTCCGCCTCGAGGGTGGTCTGCGCGAGCTGCGCGCCGCTGTTGGCCGCCGCCGGGGTGAGCAGGCCGCCGTTGTCCATGATCTCGACGCGCTCGGGGCCGAGCCCCGCGACCGCGCCGGCGGTCAGGTGCAGGATGCCGGCGACCTGGCGGTCGGACAGCCGGGTGCCCGGCTTCATGTCGAGTTTGATCGAGGCCTTGGGCTTGCCCTCGTCGGCGTCGATGAACGGGCTGGGCTGGGGACGGTCGATCAGCACGCGCGCCGAGCGCACGCCCGGCAGCTCGCGGAAGCTGCGCTCGAGCTCGCCCGCGACCGCGCGATCGTAGTTCTTGTGCTCGGTGAAGGTGGTGTCCCACATGTTGCTCTTGGCGAGCAGCTCGAAGCCCTTGGAGCCGTCGCCGAGCATGTCGCGCTCGGCGAGCTCGTTGCGCAGGCGGTAGAGCTCTTTGCTCGGCACCAGGATGGTGGTCTCGCGGTCGGCGACCTGGTAGGCGATGTGGGTCGAGTCGAGGTAGGCGGCGATCTCGGCGATGTGCGCCTTGTCCAGCCCCTGCGCGAGCATCCGGTAGTCAGGACGCGTCGCCCCGTACCACAGCGCCACCACCGCGCCCAGGAAGGCGAGGCCGACCAGGACGATGGTCGCGCGCTGCGGGATCTCGAGCCGTCCCCAGATGGTCGCCAGTTGTTGCCAGATTTTGGACATGGATGCCTCGCCTGAGACTGCAAAGCGCAAGGTGTACCAAGTTGGGGTCCGGGAGTCCGGAAGTCCGGAAGTCCGGAAGTCTACGGCACCAGAGATTGCGTCCGCCGCATCCAGTCCACCGCTCACCAAGTGCGCGCGAAGGGACGTGATTATAGTTGTTGGCAGCGCTGTGCGCGCGGCGGTCTATCTCGCCTGACGTTTCATGATCCGGCTCCGGACATCAGGAGCACCACACGCATGGGCACGGGACTCACCCTCGCCCCACGAGACTTCCGGACTTCCGGACTTCCGGACTCCCGGACTCTCCCCGCTAGAACTGCGTGCGCATCACTTCCTTGTACGCGTCCACGAGCTTGTTCCGCACCTCGACGGCCAGCTTCAACGACAGCTGGGCCTGGCCCTGGGCGAGCATGACGCGGTGCAGGTTGTCGCTCTCGCCGCGCTCGACCGCGCCGATGGCGTCGTCGTACTTCTGCTGGGTCTGGTCGACCTGGTTGACGAAGTCCTTGAGCACGTCGTTGAAGGTCTTGCCCTCCTCGGTGCGTGGCGCCGCCTCGCCGGGCTGGTTGACCGTCGCCGGGGAGACCGGCGGGCAGATCGCTTGGCCGTAGAGGCCGCGCATCGGATCGAGGGGGTTGCTCATGGCAGGTCAGCGCGTGCGGTGGAAGCGGAGGTGACGATCACGAGGCATCGCCCAAGCGTAGCGCAGCCTCGTGCATGTGGAACAGACCCTTGGCCGCGTTGGCGTTGGCCTCGTAGGCCTTGCTCGCGACCAGCAGATCGGTGAGTTCGAGGATCGGGTTGATGTCCGGCTCGGTGACGATGCCGGTCTGCGGGTCGGCATCGGGATGGCCCGGCTCGTGGCGCTGGGTGTACTGGGGCATCGCCACGATGCGGGCGTCGACCTGGCCGTTGACCTTGCCCTGGTGGTCGAGCAGGGCGCTGAAACTCACCCGCTGGCGCGCGTAGGGCAGGCCGTTGGCGAGGTGCCGCGTGTCGCCCGCATGGGCGAGGTTCTCCGACGCCACGTTCATGCGCAGCGCCTCCGCGCCCAGCGCCGAGGCGCTGGCGTCGACACCGCCGAAGAGTCCGTTTACCGGCATGATCAGCCTCCCGGCGACTGGCCGGCAGCGATGCCGAGCAGGCGCATCTTGCCCTTCGCCATCGCGATATAGGCATCATACATGGTGGAATTCTTCGCCGCATCCATGATCTGGTCGGCCAGGGCGACATCGTTGCCATCGACCTGCACCGGCGTGGCATGCGGCTCGTAGATGGTCGGCTGGACGGCCTCGGGGTCATCCCCGCTGTCGCCGGCCAGGGCCGCCTGGAAGGCCTGATCGAAGGCCACTGCCCGGGTCTTGTAGCCTGGGGTGTTCTGGTTGGCGATGTTGCCGGCGTGGACCTGCGCGCGCATGGTCGACACGTCCATCAGCTTCGCCAGGATGCTCATCTGCTCGTCCAAGGGCATGGCCACCTCCCACCTTCTGGCAGAGCGAACGCACGCGGTGTTCCAATCGCCACGGGGCGGTTTCTGCCCGTTTCAAGGGAGGACCCGGGGGGTGGACGTGGATAATGTCGACAGTCAGTGTGGTCCGGAGGTCCGGAGGTCCGGAAGTCCGGAAGTCCGGAAGTCCGGAAGTCCGGAAGTCCGGAAGTCCGGAAGTCTTGCAGCCCCCGGATCCAGGATGCATCCCCGGTTGCACGTGGCTTCGTCATCGGACTTCCGGACTTCCGGACCTCCGGACTTCCGGACAGGCGGCCCCAAGGCCGCCTTGCTCTTCCCCCCTGCCCTGCACACTTCGCGCCCATGTCCTTCGCCTCGCTCCTCCTGCGTACGCTGGCCCTGGCCACCCTGGCCCTGCTGGCCGGCACGGCGGTTGCCGTGGATGGCCCCAAGTCCAATCCGGCACTGGACGAGGATGATGCCGACATCGAGAGCAAATACCTCGACAAGATCCAGGTCGATGCCGCCACCTACATCATCGGCCGCACCCATTACACCCCGGATGCGGCCTACGAGCGGCGCGGCGCGGCCTACCTCGCCGAAGCCAAGGAGCTGCTCGCCACCGGTCACAGCCAGCCGGACGAGAGCTGGTACTCCTTCCTTCTGGGCCGCACCAAGCGCGCCCGCCGCCTCGCCGACGCCGGCTTCGAACGCTACCCGTACTGCGCGGCGAGCGGCGACCTGCTCGCCTTCGTGAACAGCTGCTATGCCCAGCGCGGCGACATCAGCGGCGTGCACGGCACGGTCTTCAAGCTGTGGTTCTACCAGCCCGACTACCCGCGCATGACCGCCGTCCTCGAGGAGGCGCTGAGCGCCGCCGAGCACGAGCAGGACTTCAGCGCGCTGGTCGACCTCGAGGCGGACGACCCCGACGAGGTCATCCGCCTGGGCGGCACCGCGTACAGCGGCGACATCAACAAGCTGTTCCGCTTCCTGCTCGTCCACGGCGACCGCGAGACCATCGCGCCGCGCGCCCAGGTCGGGCTGGCGCGCGCCCTGCTGCGCACCAAGGACAAGCAGGAGCTCAGCCAGGCGCGCCGCGAGTACGAGAAGTTCCTCGAGACCTACCCGACGCACGAGCTGGTCTTCACCGCGCTCTGCGAACAGGCGCTCAGCTATCTGGTCGCCTACAAGGGCAACCACTACGACGTCGGCGTGCTGTTCAACGCCGCCAACATCATCGACCAGGCCGAGGTCGAGGCCCACGCCGACCCCAAGCGCATCGCCACCGTCGAGGCCTACCGCAAGCGCATCCGCTCCTGGCATCAGGATCGCGACCTCGAGGTCGCGCGCTGGTACCGCGCCATGGCCGATCCGGCGACCGGCTGGCTGCGCTCGCCCGGCACCGCCGACCCGCCCTGGCGCGGCGCGGCGCGCTACTACTTCGCGCAGACCATCAAGCGCGACAGCGGCTCGAACCAGGCCCGCCAGGCCCAGGCCGAGCTCGACGCCCTGCCCGCCCCCCAGGCC
>JACDGQ010000290.1 GCA_013821615.1 Planctomycetota bacterium | reverse complement strand
GGTTCCAGCAGTTCCATGGTCGCGAACATGATCGCGGCGACCCAGGCCAGGAAGGTGATGATCACCAGCCACGAGAACGACTTGTCTTCTTCCATGCTAGCCTCGCTCGCTAAGGGTGGTGGCTCAGAGCCGGTTCTGGGCCAGATCGCCGGCCTGGATCTGCAGCTTGTTGGTGTTCCACGACTCGGGGATCACGCGGCACGCGACCATGTCGTTGAGCACCTTCTCGGCGCGGACCTTGACCACGTACTGGCTGCCGCGGAAGACGATGAACTCGACGCCCTCCTCGACCAGGTCCTTCTTGCCGAGGGTGAGCATGACCAGGTCCTGCTGACCCTGCGGATTGTTGCGCACGGCGGCGACCACGGCCTGGAGGAAGGCGGCCGACTGGTGCTGGTCGGCGACGTCGTTCCAGACCTTGGGGTAGCGCTCCTTGATGATGCCGAGCTTGGCCGCCTTGTCGTTGTCGTCCTTGGTCAGCTTGGTCAGGTCCTCTTCGCGCTGGGTCAGCGCGGTCGAGGTGCTGTTGAGGTCGTCCTCGACCTCGGCGAGCTTGACGTTCAGCTGGAAGGCCACGGCGCGCGCGACCTGCGCGATGTGGGTCTTCTCGATGTTGCTCTGGCGGGTGGCCTCGAGGGTGGCGCTGAGCGACATGTTCTGGTCGCGCAGCTGCTTGATCTCCTCGTCGTTCTTCGAGAGGGTCAGGCGCTGGGCCTGCACTTCCTTCTCGCGGGAGGTGATGGTGTCCTCCTGCTTCTTCACCTGCACCTGCAGGTCATTGATCTGCGCGCTCAGGCTGGCGGCGCGCGCTTCGGCGGTCACCTTCGCGGCGGACTCGTCGGCGATCTTCTGCGCCGCGTCCTTGATCTCGCCCGAGAACTGCTTGGTGTCCTCGTGCCAGCGGCGCTTCCAGTTCTCGCGGGTCGCGTAGACCGTCATCTGGACGAACATGAACGCCAGCGCGAGGAGCAGATTGAGGACAATGAAGATCTTGACGGTGGTGGTCATGGTCGACGTGCTCCGAGGCGGTTGCCTTGTGTGCGGTTCGTGTCGAAGAACTATTCTTTACCAGCGCCCTGGCCGCGGACATCGAGCCGCTGCTGGACCTGGTACTTCTGGAGGAGATCGTTGGTGATCACGGTGCTGTGACCGACCGCCTCGGCGGCGGCGGTGCGCACCATGAGCTGAACCTCGGGCTTCTCGTCCGTGAACTGCAACGCCTTGAGCAGGATCTGCACGGCGGCGTCGGTGTTCGGATTGAGCTGGCCGATGGCATAGAGGAAGGCGGAACGCAGCTCGGGCTTGAGCGAAGCGTCCTGCGCGCCGTAGACGTCGGTGACCTTGCCGATCATGGCCTTCACGGACTCGCCGTTCGGGGCCTTGGCGGCATGGCCGAGCGCCTTGAGCGTCTCGATGCGCAGGGTGTCCGCGCGCATGTCGAGGGTCTTGACCAGGGCGTCGGCCGCCTTGGTCAGGTCGAACTGGGTGCGCGCCGGGTCGGGCTGCTGCAGGGCGATGGCCGCGCGCAGGGACACCTCCTCGGCGTCCTCGCGGTTGGCGTTCGGCAGCTGGGCGTCCTTGAGGGCCGCCTCGATCTTGCCGGACATGTCGACCGAGTTGAAAGGCTTCTGGATGAAGCCGGCGACCTTGCCGTCGAACAGGCCCTGGATCTTGGCGGCCAGCGCGGCGTTGTCGGGCAGCGAGATGAACACCGGGGTCTTCTCGCTGCGCCAGTCCTTGGACAGCTTGGCGACCAGAGTCTCGGCCTTCTGCTCGTCGACGCTGACGATGGTGCCGTGCTCGTCGCGCACCGTCGGGATGAGGTCGCCGGCGATGATGATGGCGTCCTTGATCGGCGACTCCTCGAGGCGCTGCATCAGGTCGAAGCCGTCCTGCACAGCGTAGACGCGGTAGCCCTTGCCCTGCAGCTGCTCGCGCGCCACGTTGCGCTGGCGGTAGTCCTGGTCGAGGACCACGACCACGCGGTTGCCCCACTCGCCGACCGCGTCGGCCAGGGTGGTGACGACCTTGTCGGCGTTGAAGAACTTCACCGCCGGATCGAGGTGGGCGAGGGTGGTCGCGGCCTGGTAGCGCACGATCTTGTCGCTGTGGTCGAGGGCCGCGGCCAGCACCGTGCCGGCCTTGTCGGCAGCCAGCGCGCCCACCGGCAGGTAGACGTCGCCCTGGGCGAGGCTGCGGTCCTGGAGCAGGCGCATGATGTAGGCGGCGACGTCGTAGCGCTCGGAGACGATCGCCTCCTGGACGGCGTGGTACAGGCGCTCCGGGCCGAACATGCGCACGCGCAGGGACTGTTCACCCAGCGCGGTGACGCGCTCGCTGATGGCGTCGAGGGCCTCATCCGGGAACTGCACCGGCGTGGTGCGCTCCTTGGCGATGCGCACGCGGCGCTGGGCCTCGACATCCTCGGCGGCGAGGTCGGCGGCGAGCAGCGGGCCGTAGGCGGTGTAGGCGGTGTAGGACTCGGCGCCGTCGATGAGCAGCTGCTCGGCGATCAGCTCGTTCCAGGCGTAGCGCGGCACGCGCACGAAGCCGAGCTTCTTGCTCGCTTCCTTGCTCTCGTCCCAGCGCCACAGCAGCGACTCGTTGGCGACCATCTCGTCGCGCACCAGGTCGCCGCCGCGGAAGTAGCGCAGCGCCTCCTGGAAGTAGAGAGCGTCGGCCGGGCCGGCGTCCGCCACCTTGTTGCGGGCGGCGATCGCGGCGATGGTGTTGGTCGCCACGCGCTTGGTGGTCTCGGTGGCGTCCTTACTGTCGAGCAGCTGCTTCAGCTTGGGCAGCGGGCGCGGGTCGCCGATGTCGGCGAGCACGGCGGCGACGCTGCTGATCAGCCGCTCATCCTTGGCCTTGAGGGCCTCCATGAGCGGGATCACGGCGCGGTAGCCCATGCGCGACAGCACCACGCGGGCGTAGACGCGGTTGTCGTCCTGACGGTTGTCGTTGAGGCGGGCGACCAGCAGCGGCACGGCGATCGGACCGACCGCGACCAGCTCGTTGGTGGCGACCAGGCGCTCTTCTTCGCTCTTCTCGAGCTTGTCGATGAGCAGGCTGATGTACTTGTCGTCGCGGCGCAGCTGCTTCTGGTAGATGTTGGCCTGGCGCAGGACGTCCTTGAGGACGTCGCGGAGCTGGTCGTACTCCTCCATCTGCACGAACAGGGCGTCGCCGGCGGCGAGGTAGAACTCGTAGAGCAGCTTGCTCTCGGGCTCGAGCTTGAGGGCGTCGCGGAAGCGCGCGGCGGAATTGGCGTAGCGGCCCGAATGGTACTCCTTGATCCCTTCCGCGAGCAGCTCACGGACCTGGTCGGAGTTCGGGAAACGGGCATCGGCCTTGAACCCCGCATCGGCGCCATGGAGGGCAGCCCCCGCGGAGAGCGCGGCGGTCAGCAGCGTGGTGGCCAGCAACGTCGGCTTCGGCATCAGAACCTCCTGCTAGGGCGGAGTCGTCGATCTCGGGGTGCAGCTGACAGGCCCAAAGACCGCGGCAATTCCGCTGTGCACCCCGATTGGGACGCGCATCATTCGCGGCTGCCCCGGTCGCCTCAACCGTGGAGGATGGCGGCGGGTAGGTAGTGTATGACGAACCGCAGGATGTGCTTACGCCGTCCTCCCCAGCCCCCAGGGGCGGGGGTTGCACCCCGCGGCGGGTCGGCACAGTGCGGCGTTTTCGGCGTCTGCCCGGGATCCCCATGACCGTTCTCCGCCTCGCCGCGCCGGCCAAGCTCAACCTCCATCTCGAGGTGCTGGGCCGGCGCGCCGACGGCTTTCATGCGCTCGAATCCATCTTCCAGACCATCGCGCTGCACGACGACATCGAACTGCGCCTGCGTCCCGCGCCCGGCATCGCGCTGACCTGCGATGATGCGGGCCTGCCCGCGGACAGCGGCAATCTCGCGTGGCGCGCGGCTGCGGCCTTTCTCGCACGCGCGCCTGACGCCGGCGTGGCGATCGCATTGGCCAAACGCATTCCGCACGGCGCCGGTCTGGGCGGCGGTTCGAGCGATGCGGCCGCCGTGCTGCGCGGTCTTGCGCGGCTGCTGCCGGGACTCTGGACCCCCGCGGAGCTGGCCACGCTCGCCGCCGCGCTCGGCTCCGACGTGCCCTTCTTCCTGGTCGGCGGCACCGCACACGGCACCGGCCGCGGTGAGATCCTCAGCGCCCTACCCGATCTGCCGGCGCAGCCGGTGACGGTGCTGATGCCCGCCGCGAGCCTCGCCACGCCCACGGTGTTCAAGGCCCTCGACGCTGCCGAGCGCGGTCCGCGGGTCCTGCGCGGTGCGCCCTGGTGGCAGGCCGCACTGGCGCGTGATGGCGTCGTCCCGCACCTGCACAACCGCCTCGCCCCCGCCGCCCAGCGCCTGTGTCCGGAGGTCGGCGGCCTGCTCGCCTGGCTGGCGGGTCAGGGTGTCCCCCATCTCATGTCCGGCTCCGGCGCCGCCTGCTTCGCCCTGGCCCACCTCGCCCCGCCAGTGGGCGTGCGCGCCTGGCATACCGCGTTCAGGGGGCGCGCGGAGCTGGATCAGATGGGGTGAAGAGGATAGGCACGAGGCGCTGGGATGCCGTCTGGGTGGGGGAGGAGTCACTGAGGTGCCAGCCCGCGCCATGGGGCAGGGCGAGCGGCGAGCGGCGAGCGACGAGAGGCGAGCAGCGAAGCGCGGGTCGCGACCTGCGAGTTGGTTCTCAATACGGACCACGGATCCCGCTTTTCATGACGATCACCGCCGACCGCTGGGCCGCAGACTGATCGGAGCGCTCGAAATAAACGGTTTATATGGGGAATTCGGCGGAATATTCTTGGTTTCACAGAGTCGGAGCCAGTGCTCTCGCCTCTCGCCTCTCGCCTCTCGCCTCTCGCCTCTCGCCTCTCGCCTCTCGCCTCTCGTGCCTAGCGCCCCAGCCG
>JACDGQ010000289.1 GCA_013821615.1 Planctomycetota bacterium | reverse complement strand
CCCAGCGCACTGATCAGGACCAGCCCGGCGAGCCCGGCGGCGAGCGGCTTCCAGTATCGGCGCAGACCGCCGCCGTGGCGCGCCAGCGCGGCGTCGGCGCCGGTGCAGACGCGGCCCTTCGCGAACACCGCGCCCTGGGGCTCGCGGTCGAGCTCGACCGCCTCGAGATCGGCGAGCAGCGCCGTGGCGTCGGCGTAGCGCTCCTCCGCGGCTTTGCGCAGGCAGGTGAAGACCACCGCCTGCAGCCGCGGGTCGGCGTCCGGGACCAGCTCGGTGATGAGCTTGGGCTCGACGAAATGGTGCTGGTAGATCAGCGCGTCGGCGGTCTCGCCGCTGAACGGCTGCGCCAGGGTGAGCAGCTCGTAGATCACCGCGCCGAGCGAATAGATGTCGGAACGCTGGTCGACCGCGTCGCCGCGGCCCTGCTCGGGACTCATGTAGGACGGCGTGCCCATGGCCGTGCCGGTCATGGTCATCGCTTCCTCGCCGAGCACCTTGACGATGCCGAAGTCGGCGATCTTCACCACCCCGTCGCGGGTGAGCATGAGGTTGCCGGGCTTGATGTCGCGGTGCACCAGCTGGTGGCGGCCGGCCTCGACCAGGCCGCGCACCGCCTGGATGGCGAGCCCGACGGCCTCGGCGCTGGTCCACGGACCCTGACCCGCCTCGCGACGCTGCTTGACCAGGTCGCCAAGGCTGCGGCCGTCGACGAACTCCATCTCGAGGTAGCACAGCTGCCCATAGCGGCCGCCGCCGAACACCTTGACCACGTGCAGCGAGTCGAGCGCCTGCGAGATGCGCGCCTCGCGCTCGAAGCGCACGCGGAAGGCGGCGTCGTCGGCGAAGCGCGCGGGCAGGATCTTGAGCGCGACCAGGCGCCCGTCGCCGCGGTGGCGCGCGAGGTAGACCGCGGCCATGCCGCCCTCGCCGAGCAGGTCACCGATCTCGTAGTCCTTCCACTGCGCTCCCGACACCGGGCCCTTGCGCCCATCCGCGCTCAGTACCGCGCGCTGCGCGTCGAGCGCCGGGTTGCTGCCTAGGCCCGGGCCATCGCCGGAGAGGTCGGCCTCGGTGAACAGGAACGGGCGGGTGCCACTGCTGCCGCCGCTCTGGTGGGCGGGGCGTTCGCCTGGCGGTGCGGATTGTCCGGAGAGGATGGGCATGGCGGTCTCAGCGGATCGGCGGCGGGGTGCCACCGAAACGGTAGGCCACGCCGATGAAGCCGGTCGGTCCGGACTGCTCGAGGGAGACGTCCAGCCCCTCCCCGGACAGCGTGGCGGTGCTGACCAGCCAACCGGCGCGCGCCTGGATCAGCCAATGGCGGCTGAGCGCGTAGGACACGCCGACGTCGGCGCCGTAGTCGATGACGTGCCCGCTGGTGGTGATGGGCTGGAAGAATTCATTGCCGGGGATGCGGAAGCGGCCCAGTCCCACGCCGACGAACGGGCAGACCTCCGCCGTCCACTGATCGTCGAAGGCGTAGGCGTAGCCGCCCAGCGCGCGCAGCATCGCCACGTCGTAGCGGCCGCTGCCAGCATAGGTGTAGGCCTGCAGGTCGAGCGCACCGCCCACGAAGAACGCACCGCTGCTGCCCGGCGCCCCGAATGAGTAGACGCCCCGCCCGGCCAGGCCGAAGCCGTACTGGAACGTACTGGTGCCCGAGACGTCGCTGCCGCTGTCGTGGACATGGTACGTGAACGCGGTTGGCAGCGATTCGAGCCCGAAGCGCAAATCCGACAGCACCACCTCGGCCGCGGGCTGAGCCGCAGTGCCGGCGAGCAGCGTGCATGCGAGCCAGGAACGGCGCCAGTCGCGGTGCGGTGATGGATGGAGGCTGGTCATGGCTCCCTGCGTCACCCCCTGTCGTCGTCAAGCGACGCCCCCAGGGATGCGTTCGAAGATACCATGCAATCTGCAATGGACGCAAATGCCGGTTTGGACGTGCAACCATCGCTGCACATGCAACCGTAGCTACGATCTGGACGTGCAGCACGAGCGGCGGGCGCAAGCGTGCGCGAGGTCCGGCCTCAGCAGTGGCTCGTAGCTCCACCGTATGTGAGGGCTCGCTGGCCTGCGGGCGCTCAGCCGATCAGGCCGCTCATCAACGCCAGGCTCGCACAGGCGATCAGCCCCCCCGCGACGCGCAGACTGGCTCCCGACCAGGAACATGCGACCAGCATGCCCAGCCCCAGGCCCGCCGCGTGCAGGACGGTGGTGGTGGCGAGGAAACCAGTCGCATAGGCACCGGCATCACCCGCCCCCATCTCGGCAATGTGGGCGTGGCCATGGCAGACCGCGAAGGCCGCTACCACCGCACAGGCGACGGCAGTGCGGGCTGGCCGCGCCAGGGCAAGAATGCTGCCGAACACCAGCACCGAGAGTGCGATACCCCATTCGGCACCGGGCAAAGGCACACCAGCGAGGGCGATCAGGCCGCCTGCGAGCATGGCCATGAGGAAGGCCCCAGGGATGAGCCACAGGGCGCGCCGGTCACCACCCGGGGCGAGCGCCGTGCGCACGCCGAGCAGACCGACCGCGAGCATCGCCAGCAGGTGGTCGAGGCCCTGCAGGGGATGCATGGCACCCGCGGCGAAGTCGGCGGGGCCATGGCCCGGATGGGCGACCAGCGCCGCCGGGACGGCGAGAGTGAGCAGGGCGATGGTGGCGAGCCGGGTATTCATGGATGACCTCTGCGGCAGCCTGCCGAACCGGATCGCGGCGGCAAGGTCGCAGGACGCGGCAGTCGAGGGCGATGGTTGCTGTCCAACAGCAAACCGCGGACGACTGACAGCCGCAGACCGATCAGGTGATGGGGTTGCCACTTCGAGCAGCAACTATCAAAGGAAACGGGCCCTGGCTGCAGCCAGGGCCCGTTCAGGATGCAATGCACAGATCGGCGGGGCCTGCGGATTGCAGCACCAGCCGCCGGCGCAATGGGCTCACTTGCCCAGCGTAGCCAGCAGCATCCAGGCGGTCTTCTCATGCTCCTCGATGTGGGTGATGAGCAGGTCTGCGGTCGCTTCGTCCTCAGCCTTCTTGGCGAATTCGAGGGTCTGCCCGAGCTGGGCGGCCACCGCCACGCGGTCGTCGTAGATGACCTTCACCAGTTCGAGCGCTTGCCGGCTGCTGGGCGCGGGCGGCAGGGTGCTGAGCTTCGCCAGTTCAGCGATGCCACCGGGGGTGACCGAGCCGAGCACGCGCAGGCGTTCGGCGAGCTGGTCGGCCGCTTCGAAGAGGTCGGTGTACTGCTTTTCGAAGGCGGCATGGATGCCGAAGAATTCGGACCCGACCACGTTCCAGTGCGCGCCGTGGGTCTTCACGGTCAGGGCATAGGTGTTGGCCAGGGCGATGGTGAGCCCCTGGATGAGGTCGCTCGGGGCGCTGGGCTTGGACTTGGGCTGGCTGGACATCGGATGATCCTTGGTGGTGGTGAGGCGGGAAAGAAGTGGTCGGAGGCAGAACGGAGTCGGTGCGGGTGCGGGAGTCTGCTCCCTGCAGGGGGAGGCTTGGCCTCCCGTGACGATCTGGGGGACGCGACCGCGGGTTCCTGCGCCTCCAGACGTAACCTCACAAGCTCTGGTCATGCCGAATGCTCCGAACCCGCGGGCCGCAATCTGCATGTCCGTGCGCCATGGCGTCCGCCCCCCCGGCCGCCATGCTCCCGGCCGCAGCGAGAGCCCATGCCCACCATCCCCGTCTCCGACCTGACGTTTCCGCACGCGGTGCTGGCCCACACCGGGCCGCTCGCGGTGTGCTTCCATGGCACCTGGTGCGGACCCTCGCGCCGCCTCATGCCGATCCTCGAGAAGCTCGCCGGGGACCGCACCCTGGGCCTGCCCATCGTCACCGTCGACGTCGACCGCCAGCCGGAGCTGGCGGCCCGCTATGGCGTAGCGAGCCTGCCCCTGCTGATGGTCTTCACCGCGGGTGCGCCGGTCGCGAGCCTGGCCGGATTCCAGCCCGCACCGCAGGTGCGCGCCTTCCTCACCGCGCACACGCCGCTGGCGACCGCGAACGCCTGACGAGCGCGCCGCCGTTTGGTCCTTGCCGCATCCGCCGTGACGGCGTATGGGCAGGACCCGTCGCCCACATCCGCGACGGCATTCGAGGACCCCGCATGCCCCGTCCGTCCGCCACCGTGCTGGCTCTCGCTCTCGCCGCCGCCTGCTCCGCCGTCGCCGCGGCCGCTGAGCCGGTCCAGCCCCCCGTCCCCGCTCCGGCGGTCGCAGCCGCGGCGACGCCCGCGCCGCTCTCGCTGAGCGACGCCATCGCCCTGTCGGTGACGGTCATCGGCGTGCAGCTCGCCGACCTCGACCGCGATGCCGCAGACGCGCAGACGCGCGTCGCGCGCGCCGACCTGCTGCCGACCATTGACGCCACCGGCACCTTCAACCGCGCCCGCAGCGCAGTCACCCGCGGCACGCGCGACAGTGCGCCAGTGCTGTTCGGACCCGCCAACACCTGGGACGGGCGGCTGCACCTCGGCCAGCAGCTGATCGACAGCGCCGCCTGGCTGCGCCGCAGCGCCGCCGTGGCCGCTGCTGAGGTCGCCGGCGAGGACAAGCTGGTCGCGTTGGAGCGCGCCGCCAACGCCGCCGCCAACGCCTACGTCAACCTCGCCACCGCCACCGCCCTGGTCGAGGTGCGCCGCCAGGACCTGGCCATCGCCGAGGATCTCAAGCGCCTCGCCGACGCCCAGGTCCAGGCCGGGGTCGCCGAGTCGATCAGCGGCACCCGCGCCGCGACCCAGGTCACGGTGGTGCGCGGCACCCTGCTCAACGCCCAGCAGTTCGCCGACCAGTTCGCCCTGACCCTCGACCGCGCCATCGGCCAGCCGGCCGGCACCACCTACCGGCTGAGCGGCGGCGTCGACGAGGCCCTGGCCACGAGCGACGCGCCGCGCGCGCCCGCCGCCGCTC
>JACDGQ010000288.1 GCA_013821615.1 Planctomycetota bacterium | reverse complement strand
GCGCGGGGTCGAGGCCCGCGGCGCGTGCGTGCGCGGCCGCGGCGGGATCGCGGGGCGCGGCGGCGCTCATCGGACGACGATCTCCTCCCGCCCGGGGCCGGTGCCGATCCAGTGCACCGGCACGCCGCAACGCTCCTCGATGAAGCGCACGTAGGCGCGCGCCGCGGCGGGCAGCTGGTCGAAGCTGCGCGCGTGGCCGATCGGCTCGACCCAGCCCGGCAGCTCCTCGTAGACCGGCGTGGCGCGGGCGAGGTCGTCGATGCGCGCCGGCAGGGTGTCGATGCGCTGGCCGTCGAGTTCGTAAGCGGTGCACACCGGTAGGCGCGCCTCGCCGGTGAGGATGTCGAGCTTGGTCAGGGCGATGGCGTCGACGCCATTGAGGCGGCAGGCGAAGCGCACCGCCACCAGGTCGAGCCAGCCGCAGCGCCGCGGGCGCCCGGTGGTGGCGCCGAACTCGTGGCCGCGCCGGCGCAGTTCATCGCCCTTGGCGCCGTGCAGCTCGACCGGGAAGGGCCCGGAGCCGACGCGCGTGCTGTAGGCCTTGACCACACCGATGACCTGGCCGAGCTGCTTGTGCGACAGCCCGCTGCCGGCGATCACGCCGCCGACGCCGGTGTTCGAACTGGTCACGAACGGGTAGGTGCCGTAGTCGATGTCGAGCAGCACGCCCTGCGCGCCCTCGAACAGGAAGCCCTTGCCCGCCGCGGCGGCGCGGTGCAGGAAATCGGCGGTGTCGGCGACCAGCGGCGCGATGCGCGTGCACGCGGGCATGACCTGGGCGACCGCGGCGTCGATGGCCACCGCGGGTGCGCCGTAGGCGGCGAGCTGCTCGTTCACCGAGGCGAGGTGGGCGCGCAGCTTGCGCTCGAAAGTGGCGAGATCGCGCAGCTCGCCGCAGCGCAGGCCGGTGCGCGCGACCTTGTCGCTGTAGCACGGGCCGATGCCGCGCAGGGTGGTGCCGACCTTGGCGTCGCCCTTGCTCTTCTCGGCCGCGGCGTCGAGCGCCTTGTGGCTGGGCAGCACGAGGTGGGCGCGGTCGCTGAGCATCAGCCGGGGAGAGGGGTCCTGGCCGCCCGAGGCGAGCTCGTCGATCTCGGCGCACAGCGCCAGCGGGTCGACCACCACGCCGTTGCCGATCACGCACTTCGCCTGCTCGTGGAGCACGCCCGAGGGCAGCAGGTGCAGCACGGTCTTGCGCCCGCCCACCACCACGGTGTGCCCGGCGTTGGCGCCGCCCTGGCAGCGCACCACCACGTCGGTCCGGGCGGCGAGCAGGTCGATGACCTTGCCCTTGCCCTCGTCACCCCACTGCAGGCCGAGCACCACCTGGTTGCCCTGCGAGGCGGGGGCGCGGATGGATGAGGTGCCGGTGCTGGTCATGATGGGGCCGATCCTGTGGGGATGCCGGCGGGGGGGTCGTCCCACCCCGCCAGACAGCAAAAACCCCCGCGACCGGCCCTGCGTCGCGCTGGGCCCGCCCCGGGGCGCGCCCACGCTAAAGCGCCGCAAGGCATCGCAAGGGGCAGCTCCGGGGAGCCCGGAGCGGCTGGCGGCTGGCGGCTGACGGCTGACGGCCCGAGCCCCGGGCCGGAGGCCGGGGGGGCTCGAGACCCGAGGGAGGCAGACTGCTGATACCCCTGGGGAGGCCAGGCGCGGGAGCGCCAGCCGCCAGCCGCCAGCCGTCAGCCCCCCCTGCGCCACACCCCTCCGCCAGCGTTCCCGGTTCCCGCTGGAAAGCCCGCCGGCCGGCGCCAAGACCCGGGGCATATGAGCGCGAAACCAGGCCCGATCGACGACCATGATGACGCCTATAGCACCATGGACTTCATCGCCGAGGCGCGCCGGCCGTTGCTGGTCGAACGCCACCGCAAGCTCGTCGAAGAGATGGAGAGCAGCCTCTCTGACAGCCTGATCACCGGCGACACCGACCATCCCCGCCTCAAGGCCATGCTGCTCGAGCTCGAGGCCGATAGCGAAAAAGCGCGCATCGCCAAGACCATGCGCCATCTCGCCGAGGACCCGCACTTCAAGGACAGCACGCTGCGCGCGGCGCTGGTCGAGGCGCTCTGCCTGCTGCGCGAAGAGGGCAACGTCGAGATCGCCGCGCTGCAGCTGCACGTCATCGGCGTCTACCGCGAGGTGCGCCGCGAGGTCGCCGCGCGCCAGGGCGAGGCGCCGACGCTCAGCGACCTGCGCGAGCTGCCCGCCTCGGTGCTCGGCCGCCTGCTCAATCCCATCGTGCCAGTGTTCGGCACCCCGTCGCTGAGCGACGGCCTGATCTACACGCCCTCGTTCGCCGACCGCAGCATGCGCACTATCCGCCGCATGCGCCGCGCCGAAGAGGCCGACACCAGCTGGGCCGACGTCGCCGGCGACCCGCCCCTGCCGCGCGAGGCAGAGGAGCCGCTCAGCGTGTTGCCCGAGGCCGAGCGCAAGGCCGCGCGCACGCTGCTGGTGCGCGACCGCATCCGCAGCGCCTTCTACCGCGAGGTCTTCCTGCGCTACCTGAGCCGCGACGAGTTCGACCTCAGCGGCGACAATCATCCGACCGTGCTGCACTGGCTGCAGGCGATCGAGGCCACCGCGCACCTCTACCCCTTCATGCAGGGCCAGACCACCGGGCAGAAGGCCTTCCGCATCTCGCACCTCATCCAGAAGATCCTGCAGCTGCACGAGATCTACGCGCGCGTCGCGCTGGCCAGCCAGCATCCGAGCTACCGCGAGGCCTTCGCCGGCAAGAACACCCGCGATCGCCTGGCCCTGATGGTCAAGGACCACTACCCGCCCCTCGCGCTGTCGCCCGAGCTGACCCTGTCGGCGCTGCTCTGTCCCTTCCCCGGCTTCGTCGCATGGGTGCAGGACAAGGTCGACCAGAAGGACTTCGTGCTGCCGCCCGACGCGAAGCGGTGAAGACAGCCGGAGGGAAAGGGACAGCCGGAGGGCAGAAGGGGAGGGCAAGAGGGTGGGAGGGAAGAAGGCTAGATGAGAGGGATCGCGAGCCATTCGAGCGCACTCATCCCTGATTCCCGCTTTTCACGGGCTGTCCCCCGTCTCCCCTCTTGCCTTCCCCTTCTGCCCTCCGGCCGTCCCCTTCTCGCCAACGTGTCCGCTCCACTGGTGTATCATACAGTAGGCGACGCACACAGTCGCCGGGTGCCCGCCGTCTGGACCCGCACCGGATCCCGGCGCACGGCCACCATCCTGCCTGCCTGCGCGCAGGCATCATTCCCCAGGAGTCAGCCATGAGAATCCTGTTCATCACCGTCCTGCTCGCCGCCTGCGCATGGGTCGCGGCGACCGAGACCCCGATGATCCTGCGCCCCGGCAACGGCGGCAGCGGCGGCAACAGCACCTTCTACGCCGAGGTCGACGCCAGCCTGGGCACCATCGCGATGTACACCGTCGAGGGCAGCCAGCTGACCCGCCAGGGCGCCACCAACTTCCTGATCGACCTCGAAATCCTCGAAGGCCGCCCCTACGACGACCGCAACGGCGAGGTGTTCAGCACCCTGCGCGTCGGCTCCGGGAACTGGGACATCCCCTCTGAGATGCTGCTGGTCAAGGCGCTGCCCGACAAGCCGACCGTCAAGGAGGCCGCGGCCGGACTCAAGCCGCTGCGCGATCGCGTGCTGCAGGCCGAGACCGAGTTCTGGGCCAAGGACCATCCTTACGACGGCGTGGTGCGCGCCGCGATGGGCCAGACCGCCATCATGATCTGCGTCCCGGCCAAGCACGTGCTGATGTTCTACGAGATCACCGACCGCACCAAGGCGCCGCAGCTCGCCGGCTGGCGCAACTACGGTGCCGACCTCTACGTGCCGCAGAGCTACCAGTCGTCGCCCCTGCCGCAGGCGATCCTCGATGCCCTGCCCAACGACATCAAGAAGGACCAGAAGGAGGCCATCGACGCGGCCTTCAAGGCCCAGGCCGAGGGCGGTGGCTCGGCGGCGCTGCAGACCAGCGACCCGTGGGTCTCGTCCGGCACCCTCGACCGCTTCGTGCTCATCGACGAAGCCAACAAGCACATCGTCAGCTACGAGTTCTCGGGCAAGAAACTGATGATGAAGTCGGCGCGCAATCTCGACGTCGACCTGCTCATCCCGACGCTCTACAAGAGCGCCCCCGACGAGAACGCCGAGTTCAACCAGTACCTGCAGGCCAACGCCAAGCTGCTGGCCGCGGCGCGCATCGTCCTCGACCTGCCGGCGATCAAGGCGCTGGTGGCGTCCAAGAAGGTCGCGAGCAGCAAGGTCAGCAGCCTGCAGGCGACCGCGGTCAGCGATGAGATCGTGGTCAAGTTCGTCGACCTGCACAAGATCTTCGTCTACCACCTGCAGGGCCAGAACAACGGCCTGGAGATGGTGTCGATGCGCGACAACACCGTCGACGTCGGCCTGGCGCTGCAGGACGTCGAGCTGCGCAAGCCGGAGTTCGCCGCGGTGATCCTGGGCGACGCGCGCAAGCAGCTCGCCAACCACACCCCCAAGCTCGCGATGCGCTCGCTCATCTTCGCGCTCAAGATCTACCCGTGCGCCTACAAGGACGTCGAGAAGGGCCCGCTGGCCAAGGACCTGAAGAAGGAGCCGGAGTGGCAGCCCACCCTGGACGCGGCGATGAAGGCCTGCGAGGCCGAGATGAAGGCCCGCGAGGAGCGCGCCAAGGCCGCGCAGGCCGAGCGCGACCGCAAGAAGGCCGGCGGCAACTGAGGGGAGACAGTCCGGAAGTCCGGAAGTCCGGGAGTCCGGAAGTCTCTCGAGACCGGAGGTGTGCTGTTAGACGATGCCTCGCCGGACCTCCGCACTGCGGAGGTCCTGGCGTTTGCGGACCGCGATGACTGCGGGTATGGGGGTGTGCGGCGTGCCGCCGCATGCTCATCACGATGCCATCCACATGACCCGTGCTACGGCTGGCCGTCGACTTCCGGACTTCCGGACCTCCGG
>JACDGQ010000287.1 GCA_013821615.1 Planctomycetota bacterium | reverse complement strand
GGGTGAGCGCGGCCGCCACGGCCGCGACCGCAATGACGGCCGTCGCGATGGCCGCGGCGGTGAGCGCCGTGATGGCCGCGAACCGCGCGACGGTCGTGAGCCCCGCGATGCCCAGCGCCCGCGCGGCGACGCCCAGGAGCGTGCTCCCGAGCGTGCCCCGGAAGGCGACGTCCCGGTCCAACCGGCGGAACGCAGCGAGGCCCCCGCGCCGCATCCCGAGCAGGGCCGCCCGCCGCACTATCCGCACGCGCCCGAGCCTGCCGGCGACGCCCCGACTCTGCCGCTCGCGCCGCAGGTCCCGGAAGTGCTCGCCGCCCGCCCCAAGGCGGAAGGCTTCCGCGCGCTCGGCCTCAACGAGCAGATCCTCGCGGATCTCGCCGGCATCGGCTACCAGCAGCCCTCGCCGATCCAGTCCGAGGCCATCCCGCACGTGCTCGCCGGCCGCGACGTCCTGGGCCAGGCCCAGACCGGCACCGGCAAGACCGCGGCCTTCGCCCTGCCCATGCTCCAGCGTCTCTACGAGCTCGAGCCACGCGAGGGCAAGCCCGCGATGCTGGTGCTGTGCCCGACGCGCGAGCTCGCGCGCCAGGTCGCCGGCGAATTCACGCGCATGGCCGGCGCCAGCGGCGCGCGCGCCGCGGTGATCTACGGCGGCGTGTCGATGGACGACCAGGTGCGCGCCCTCGACCGCCACCCGCACGTGGTGATCGGCACTCCCGGCCGCATCATCGACCACATGCGCCGCCACACCCTCGATCTCTCGCGCCTGGCGATGGCGGTGCTGGACGAGGCCGACCAGATGCTCGACATCGGCTTCTGGCCCGACGTCAACTACATCATCGGGCACACCCCGCCCGAGCGGCAAATGCTGCTGTTCTCCGCCACCTTCCCCGACGAGGTGAAGCAGATGGCCGAGAAGCACATGAAGAACCCCGTGCATGTGCGCATCGCGCCCAAGCAGGTGACCGTCGAGCAGGTCGACCAGAAGTTCATCGCCGTGCCGCGCGAGCGGAAGAACGAGCTGCTGGCGCACTTCATCGAGACCCAGAACCCGCCCCAGCTGGTGGTGTTCTGCCGCACCAAGCACCAGACCGACCGCGTCGCCGAGGTGCTCAAGCGCAAGAACATGTCGGCCGGCGCCATCCACGGCGACCTGCCGCAGACCAAGCGCGAGAAGATGCTCCAGCAGTTCCGCGCCGGCGAACTGCAGTGCCTGGTCGCGACCAACGTCGCGGCGCGCGGCCTGGACATCCCGACGGTCTCGCACGTGGTCAACTACGACATCCCCGAGATGCCGGAGGAGTACGTGCACCGCATCGGCCGCACCGCGCGCAACGGCGCGCGCGGCGTGGCGCGCACCTTCATCACCCCCGATGACGGCCAGTTCCTGCTCGAGATCGAGAAGCACATCGGCATGGAGCTCGAAGAGGAGAAGGTCGAGGGCTTCACGCTCGCGCCCGAGGCCGAGATCAAGCGCACCATCGCCGACATGCCGGTCGGCACCCCGCGCATGCTCAAGCCGCTGGTCGGCGGCATCCGCCTCGGGCGCCGCCGCCGCTGAGGACGCCATGCCCACCACCATGCGCCACTTCCTGCTGTCCCTGGCGCTGCTCGCAGCGCTGCTTGCCAGCGGCTGCCGGTCCGCAAGCCGCGACAGCGGCCGCCCGGCGCCGCCACCCGTCGAGCATGCGGTGGTGGCCGGCGAGACCATCAGCCAGGTCGCGGAGGCCTACGGCGTGACGGTGGCCGCCATCGTCAAGGCCAACGGCCTGCGCAGCCGCAGCCTGCACGCGGGGCAGCACCTGGTCATCCCTGGCGGACACCCGCCGGAGCTGGCGGCTCCAGCCGCGCCTGAACCCGTGGTCGCGGCGCCCGTCCAGCCCGCAGCCCCGGCCACCGACTGGTATGTCCCGCGCACCGCCTGGGCCCAGCGCGCGATCATCCTGACGCGCACCAAGCCGATGGGCGGCGTGCCGACGCGAATCACCGTCCACCACAGCGGCGATGTCGGCGACGCGGCGATGTCGCCGCGCCGCTGGCTGAACGAGGTCGACGACCAGCACATGCGCGGCGTCGGCAAGGCCGAGCCCTGGGCGTGCATCGGCTACCACTTCATCATCAGCGCTGACGGCCAGGTCTTCGAGGGCCGGCCGCTGCCCTACCAGGGCGCGCACGCTGGCTGGGACGAGGTCAACCGCCTGAACATCGGCATCTGCATGGTTGGCAACTTCGACGTCAGCCAGGTGCCCGGCGCGCAGCGGGAGGCGCTGCTGACCGTGCTCGACCGCCTGTGCGAGGACTACCACATCGCGCGCAGCCAGGTTTTCGGCCACAACCACTTCAAGAGCACCGATTGCCCGGGCCGGCACCTCGTCCCGGTGATCGAGGCGTATGCGCATCACGCGTCAGCGGCCTCGCCCAACCACGCGCTCGCCACCGTCCTGCCCGCGCAGCCCTGAACCAGGTCCACGCTCGGCGCTCGGCGTCGCCGTCCCAGTCAGCGGCGCTTGTTCCGCGGGCCATTCGGCACCTGGCCGAAGAACGCGGACGTCAGGGCGATCCCCACGTGGATGGCAGTTGACGACCCCGGGGTGGCTCCTAAAGTCCCGCCTCCCCCGAGCATGGGTGGCGGAATTGGCAGACGCACTAGCTTGAGGTGCTAGCGAGGTAACTCTCGTAGGGGTTCGAGTCCCCTCCCGTGCACTAGATCAGGACCCCGTAGGCCGCAGGGCTTACGGGGTCTTTCCTTTGGTCGCGGGCGCGCTTGGCGGCAGCGGCGCGCCGCCGGCGGAAGGCGCTGCGGCGATGCCTTCCTGCCCCGGCAGGAAGCGCGCCAGGGTGCGCACCCACTCCACCAGCTTTTCGAATGACTCCTGCTTGACCAGGTAGTCGCTGACGCCCCACGAGCGGCACGCGGCGCGGTCGCTTTCCAGCTGTGAGCCGGTCAGGACCACCACCGGCACTTCGCGTAGTCCGTAGGCTTTGCGGATCGCCTCCAGCAGCGCCTGTCCCTGCAGCCCGGGCAGGCCCAGGTCGAGGACGATCAGCGCGGGCTGCGGCAGGTTGGCGAACCGCCCCAGCCGGTTGACGCGCATCACCGCCTGCGAGGCGTCGACCGCATGCACCACCGTGGCGCGCAGGCCGCTGGCGGCCACCGCGGCGCTGAACAGCTCGCGGTCGTCGACGCGGTCCTCGATCATGAGGATTTCAGGAATTGCCATGTCGCGTCCGGATGGAGGAGGAATGGACCCTATGGATAGGGGCTGGCCGCCCGGCGTCCAGCGCCGCATGGACGGTGGCAGCGATCGTCAATCACGCCAATCCGGCTCCAGCCGAGTGCCGGCGATGCGGTCGGCGATCTGCTCGGCGAGGAGTTCCAGCAGGACCTCATGCTCTGGCGGCAGGACCAGCCTGCCGGGGTGCGAGCCCAGCCCGGTTGCCGATCCTGCGAAGCGGTCCTGGGCGCCGTCTTCACGGTGGGTGGTGCTGGTCACCGCGAGTGGGATCTGCTGCTCGCCGATGACCACGGTGGCGGTCAGGGTACGGGCGAACGAGGCGCCGGCCCAGAAGCCGCCTTCGTCGGTGCGCAACTGATCCTGCAGCAGGGTGACCCGGATGACCGGACCGCCGGCGCTGAAATGCACCTGTTCGTGGTGGCGCCAGCGCAGGCGCTGGTTGATGCCCGCCTTCAGCAACCGCGCCATGACCGGGGCATCGCTCTTGAAGAGGTCGTGGGGATTCTCGACGACCACGTCGCCCTCGGGGAAGGGGGTGCGCGCGGAGCAGCCGCTGAAGCACAGCATGGCGCAGACCGCCAGCGCCATGGCGGTCAGGCGGCGGGGGCCGGTTGCGGCTTCACGATCCGATGTGGCAGGGCCGCCCGGTCGGCCGCGATGGTCGTCCATGTGGATGCGAATGCTGGGCATGCCGGTCCAGCATCGGTCAGCCATGCGCTCAGCCAAGCTTCTTGTCGCCAGCAGTCTGGCAGGCCGGGAGTACCGGCTCGGCCATGCGGTTGCGGCTCCGCCCCGGTCCCCAGCCGAACAGCGCCTGGAACAGCGGCATCAGCCGGTGATCCGCGACGCAGGCCAGGAAGTAGAGCTCGTGCTCCTTCTCGACCCGCGCCATCTCGAGGATGCAGGGATGCTCGTCCGCGAGCGCGGTGCCGCGCGTCAGCTCGATCAGCAGCAGGTACTCGTTGACGTTGCCGCTCTCCAGGCGGCCGGCGAAGTACATCGGGATGAAGCGGCCGAGCACGTGGCACGACAGCGATATCACCCGGCCGATGCAGGCGTACTGCCATTCGCGCCAGCGCGATGGCGCCAGGCCGCGGCGGGTGAGCATGCGCGCGATGCTGGCGCGGTGCGCCCACTCCTCGCGCTCGATGCGGGCGATATGCGCACGCTCGGCAGGATCGCGGACCGAGGCCGCGTGGCCCTGGTAGGCGAAGGCGGCGGCGCGTTCCGCGCTGTGAGCGAGGCGCAGCAGATCGTCCAGAGTCATGGATGGTCTCCGCTGGGGATGTGAGCTCACCGTCGGTAGCGCTGGAGTGACGTGTGCACTCGAGCCGTCGAGCGTGCGCAGCCCTGGCATGGAGCATCGCCACGCCGCGGTCGCCGCCAAGCTGCGCCGGGAGGAATGCCTGCTGCATGCGCCGGCGGCATACCCTCCAGGCGCTGCTGCCGGTGGGCAGGGTGGTCCGGGACGAATGATCAGCGGCGGCAGCTGGGGTCGACGCGCGGGGCGGATCGCGCTGCCACGGCGGTCATGGGACGGGCTGGGGATGGGGCGATGCGGGCCGTCGGATCAGCCCACAAAAAACCCCGTAAGATTTTACTCTTACGGGGTTTGTATTGGTACAACGACGGGCGACCAATACGAACCCCCTTGAGATTGTTTTTAAAGTCAACGCCGAAAGGATCTTACGTACAAATCGAACGCAGCTTAGTCTAAGGTGAAGCGGTCACCGTGCGCCACC
>JACDGQ010000286.1 GCA_013821615.1 Planctomycetota bacterium | reverse complement strand
CGGCGCACTCCAGGGCGTCACCCGCGCGCTCCGCGACCAGGTCGAGACCGACTTGGCGGGCGCGGTCGGCGAGGCGTGCGCAGGCGGTGTGCAGCAGGTCCGCGACCCTGACCGGTTCAGACGCGATGACCTGTGCGCGCTCCAGGCGCGCGTAGGCGAGGACGTTCTCGACCAGGTGGGCAAGGCGATCGGCCTCGCTGCGCAGGGTGTCGAGACAGCGCTGGCGCTCGCGTTCGTCCGGCACCATGCCGCCGCCGAGGAGGTCGGCGTAGAGGCGGAAGGTGGTGAGCGGGGTGCGCAGCTCGTGGGTGACCGCCGAGACGAAGGCGCCGCGGCGCTCGGAGAGGTCGAGCGCGCCGAGCAGCAGGGTCGCACCGGCCAGGGTGGCGAGGCCGACGCAGACCCACGCCACCACCAGCGTCAGGGTCAGCGCCGCGCGCGGGCTGTCGTGGTAGTCGGGCAGGCCGTCGCCGGGCTCGAGCCGCACGGGCAGGGTGGCGAGGCGCTGCCGCCAGTCGTCGCCGTCGTTTGCGTCGGGCAGCAGCTGCGCGTCGGGCAGCAGGTCCTTGACGCCCTCGAGCAGCTGGGCGCGGATGCGCGGCCAGTCCAGCCAGCAGCCTTGGATGTGCTCGGTGCCGTCGACGGTGACGCGGCGCGCGAGCAGCAGCGTGTCGCCGAGCCACAGCGGGCGCATGATCTCGGCGCGCAGCGAGGTCGCTGGGCCGGGCGCGGGATCGACCTCCGCAGGGAGCGGTGGCGCAGCTGGGGCGGGGGCCGCGGCGAACTCACGCTGCAAGTGGACCGCCGGCACTGTCGTCGTGGAAGCGGATGGCGTAGCGCTGACCACCGGCGTCGTCTCGACGCGCGGCTGCGCGGCCTGGCCGGCGGCCGGCGCGGCGGCGTTGGCCGCCTTGTTCTCGGGGGCCTCACGATTGTCGGCTGCGTTGTAGTAGCTCTTGAGGCGCGCCTGCTGCTCCTTCGCGCTGCGCGCGCCGACGGAGCTGGTGAGCTCGGCCTGGACTTCGGGTGCAGGCAGGTCCTTGAGGGACTGCTGCTGCTCCTGCTGCTGCTTGAGGTCCAGTTGCTTGAGGTCCCGATCCGGCGTTGGACGGTCAGGGTTCTTCGCCTTCGACGCGCTGGGCGGTCTGGTGGCATCCGCCCGGTCCGTGGCGGAGACCGCCTGTCCGCCGACCTGGTCGTCGGTGCGTCTGGCCGGCGCCGGTACCGCAGTCCCCGGCGTAGGCGGCGGTGCCTGGTTGGTGGCCAGCGCATCTTCCGCGGGCCCGGCCTTGCGCAGGTGCGCCGCGTCCGCATCCGCAGCGGGTGGTGGTGCCGACGCCACCGGTGCGGATTGCGGTGCAGCCGCGGCCGCCCGACCTGCCGACACGGGCGCCGGCACAGCAGCGTTGGGCGCGGTGGCGCCTGGAAGGGTCGCGGTGGACTTGACCGGCGTGGCAGCGGTGGCGCCAGCCAGGACGCCGACGCCATCATCCTTGTTCATGTCGACGTTGGCGCACATCGTCAGGCTGCGCTCCCGGGTGGCCTCGGCCACGCCGCTGGCGAGGTGGTCGAGCGCTGTCATCAGGCGCTGCCGATCGACCAGCGCGCCGAGCTGCGCGAGGCGCGCCTCGGCGCGCAGGATGCCGGCGTGCTCGACGAAGCCCTGCTCGGCGAGCGCGCGCTGGTTGCCGACCGGCACCTGCGGCGAGCTCAGCGTGCCGCGCGGCGAGACCTGGAAGTGCAGCAGCACCTCCGGCTGCTCGAGCCCGAGCAGTGGCGAGGGCAGCACCACGTCACCGCGCTTGACCGGCGCGAACAGGCGGTTGTAGGCGCGTTCGGCGGGTGCGAAGGCGGAATAGACGCCGTAGGGGCGCGCCGCCTCGCGCGCGATCAGCGGGGTGAGCAGCGAATCCATGCGCCACAGCGCCAGGCGCGCGCTCTCTTCGCGGAAGGCCTGGCGGCGATCAGCGGCGGCGCTGCGTTCCAGCGCCCGCGCGGTGACGGTGACCCAGCTGACCGCGGCGATGATCACCGCCACGCCCGCGGCGAAGCCGGCGAACCACCACGCCTTCCTCATGACGGCCCGCTCATGGCGCCGCCGGCTGCTGGGCGAGCATGTAGCCGGTGCCGCGCACGGTCAGCAGCACCTGCGGCTCGGCGGGATCATCGCGCAGTTTTTCGCGCAGGCGCGCCACCTGCATGTCGATGGCGCGCGTGCTCAGGCCCTGCGGATCGAGGCGCCAGACGCGCGTGAGGATCTCGGCGCGCGAGATCGCCCGCCCGGGGTTGCGCGCCAGGTAGGCGAGCAGCTCGGCCTCGCGCTGCGACAGCTCGACGCGGCCGCCATCGGCGTAGCGCACCTCGCGGCGCGCGAAATCGGCGGTCCCAGCCGGCAGGGCGAGGTCCTCGGCGCCGCTGGCGCGCTCGGGCGAGCGGCGCAGCACCGCGGTGACGCGCGCTAGCAGCTCGCCGACGCTGAAGGGTTTCACCACATAGTCATCAGCGCCCAGGGTCAGCCCTTTGACGCGGTCGCGTTCGTCGCCGCGCGCGGTCAGCACGATCACCGGCAGGGTCGGGCGATGGGCGCGGATCGCGGCCAGGATGTCCAGCCCGTCGGCGCCCGGTAGCACCAGGTCGAGCAGCACCAGATCGCATTCCGCGCGCTCGGCCAGGCGGCTGGCGGTCGGGCCGTCGCCCGCCTCGAGCGTGGTGTGGCCGGCGAAGCGCAGCGCGGTGACCACGCCATGGCGGATGGCGGCGTCGTCCTCGATGACCAGGATGGTGCGGGCGGGCATGGGGAATTTCCGCGGTCCGATGTCCGAGGTCCGGTGTCCGACGGCGGATGATAACCCGGTCGCCGGCGCCGACCAGCGTTGACCGTCCACGGTTGACCTTGTCGTCCATGACTTCGGACATCGGACTTCGGACATCGGACGTGTCTTCACCGCAGCTCCGCGATCAGCACCGTCTCGCCATCGACCACCAGCGTGAGGTCGCCGGGCAGCGCCAGGCAGCCGTGGCGGTGCTCGCGCTGCAGGCGGACGAGCAGCGCGGCGAACTCAGGGGTGCCGCGCAGGATGGTGCGGGTGGGCGCGGTGGCGCCGGCACGCCCATCGACCCAGCCGCCGGCGCGGCGGTAGAAGGCGAGGTCGCCGACCTGCTGGATGGCATCGCAGTCGACGACCTTGTCCGTGGCCGCGTCGTAGAGGCCGTTGCGAGCGTTGACGCAGGCCGCCTCGCGCATCGCCTTGGCGTTGACGCTCTGGCCCACCGAGCCGGCGCTGGCGCGGTCCTCCATCGCCTCCTTGCGGAACACCGGCGCGGCGGCGGCGCTGGCGGCCGGGGCGGCGAGCGGACCGCCCTCGCGGGCGAGGAAGGCGGTGTAGGGGGTGAGGATGCCGTAGCGCGTCGACAGGCGCACGACCTCGTCGCTGAGCTCTTTCAGGCTCTCGCCGCCGTGGCCGCCGTCGGCGCCGAGCGCGCGGATGGCGTCGATCAGCACGGCGATGCGCCGGCTCGCCCACAGGCGCGGCACGAAGGCGTTGGCGGCGCTGGCGCGCGCGAGGGTGAACGTGAAGCGCAGCTGGCGCGGCGCCCCGGCGTGGGTGCCGGAGAGCGTCAGGGTCAGCGGCGCGTTGCCGACATAGCGGCCGAGCACCACCAGCTGGTCGCCGGCGAACAGGTCGGGCAGCGGCCCGGGCAGGATGTCGCTGATCCGGCCGCTGACCGGGCCGCCCAGGGCATCGGTGGCGCTCAGCTGCGGACTGGTCAGCTCCGGCACGCCCAGTCTGCCGAATACCGTCGCCGCCGCGATCTCGACGTCGCTGCCGCTCGGCGCATAGGTGGGCACGGCGCGGCTGGCCAGCGCCAGCGCGTCGAGCAGCGGCGCGTTGACGTCGCCGCCCACGCCCAGGGTGAAGATGCGGCGCTGGCTGGCATCGCCGCTGACCAGCGCACGGATGGCGCGCTCGCTGGTCTGGCCGATGGTCGGGCGGCCGTCGGTGAGGAACAGCACCAGCGGCAGTGTCCCGGGCAACGGCGCCGGGGCGAGCGCGGCCGCCAGTGCGTCGTGGATGTTGGTGCCACCCTGCGCCAGCAGGCTGGCGATCCAGGCGCGCGCGGCGCGCTCGCTGTCCGCGTCCTTCAGCACCGGCGCGGGCGCGAACAGGTCGACGCCCTCGTTGTAGGCGATCAGGTTGAAGCGGTCGCCGTTGCCCAGGCCGGCGACGATCTGGTTGGCCGCGGCGCGCACCTGGGCGATCTTCTCGCCATTCATGCTGCCCGAGCGGTCGATGACCAGGGTCAGCTCGCGTGGCATCGGCACCCCGCCCGCGCTGCGCGGGATGCCGGCGAGGAGCAGGAAGGTGCCGCGGTCCGGCGCCTCGGGTCCGTCCGGGCAGGCGAGCAGCGAGGCGGTGACGCCGGCGCCGCCGAGCAGGTAGCTGAAGCGGAAGTTGCCCGGGGCGGTGGTGGCGACGCTGAAAGAGCGCACCCCGGGCGCGGTGGTCGGCGCCACCATCAGCGCGTGGCTGGGCGAATAGACGGTGGCGATGGCAGAGCTGGCGTGCACCGCGCCATGGATGGTCCACGGCACGCAGTACCCGAGGGACTCACTGCGCGGCAACACGTAGTCGATGCGCTGCCCATCGGCCGCCAGCACCTGCTCGAGATCGAGGCTGACCCGCTGGCGGCCGTGCGCGGCCACCGGGAAGACACTGGAGCGCACCAGCGCGGTGCCGGCGAATTCGAGCAGCGCCGGATCGCGCAGCCGCGCCACGATGCCCGCGTAGATGCCCTCCGCCTCGGCCACCGGCAGCACTTCGGCGCTGCCCAGGCCGGCGGCGGCGAAGCCGCGCACCAGCGCGCCCTCCGGCACCGGCAGCAGCAGGCGCGCCTCCTGGGGCTGGTCGGCGTCGTTGACCAGGTCGACGACCAGGTGCGTGGTCGCGACCTGCTCCTCGACGGTGATGTCGGCGGCCACCGCGCTGACCCGCACCGCCTGCCCGGCGAACGGC
>JACDGQ010000285.1 GCA_013821615.1 Planctomycetota bacterium | reverse complement strand
GTGCTGGCGCGCCGGCACCCGCTCCGGCCAAGGCTGTGGCCGCGCCCGTGCCGTGAGCGTTCTGCGCGCGCGTTGGTGCGCATTCCGATGAGCGCGACCACGCGCCTGACCGCCCACGATGCGTTGCCGCTCACCTGCACCCGTGCCGGCACCTGCTGCCACGGTAAAGAGGTGTGGCTGAACCCCTGGGAGCTGGCCTGCCTCGCGGCAGCGCGCGGCGTGGCCGCTGACGATTTCCGCACGCAGCACACCGAACCCGGCGGGATCAGACTGCGCTTCGCCGGTGCTCCGGGTTGGAACGGCCTGCCGGCGTGCAGCCAGTACGATCCCGCGCGCGGCTGCGTGGCGCATGCCGGTCGGCCGCTCGCCTGCCGGCTCTATCCGCTCGGCCGCGAGCGGCGCGGCGCGCGCGTGACCTACCTGCACGAGGGCCGGCGCTTCCCCTGCCTGGCCGGCTGCCCGCAGGTCGTCGATCTGCCGCGCCTGCGCGTCGCCGACTACCTCGCCGGCCAGGACGTCGCCCCCGGCGAGGCCGTGCAGGACGCCTATCTGGAAGTCATGCAGGATCTCGCCGACGGCGCGCTGGTACTGGTCATCGATGGGGGTCTGGCCGCGGCCGGCGACGCGCAGGTGCTGCCGCGCTGGCGGGCTCTCGCCACGGCCGATGATGGGCAGCGGGCGGCGGCGATCCCCGCTGCGTGGCTGGACCTGTTGACCGTGCCGGGGCTGAACGCTGACGCGCCGGCCGCCTTCGTGGAGCGCCACCGCGAACTCCTCCAGGAGCGCGCGCAGCTGGACTTCGCTGGCCTGCGCGATGCCTCCGCCTTGCGCGAGGCCGCCGTGCTGATGCTGGGCCTGGCCCTGCACCTGGGGCGCAGCCTGGGGTGCGCGACTGCGCCGCTGGCGGCCGGCTGGATCGCGACCGCAGCGGAACACGGGGCGGTCGCGTGATTCACGGAACTGGGAATCAGTGCCAATGGTGAGCAGAATTTGCGCGCGTAATCGACCGCTGAATGCCCGAAGCAGGATTGAGCCCTGTCGCCCGGGTTTCGGGTTGGGTCATTATGGCGAATTTGCTGCCATTTCTGATCGTTAATTACGCAACCAAGTGCTGTTTTCGTAACCAGTTCACTCAATCGCGTCTGGCACATTCACTGCTGACGGGCCCGCAAGTTCCCAGCATCGTGGGATGCAACCAACTGACCAATAACTATTTGCAGGCATTCCCACAAGGTCCGGGGCACGCTGCGTCCTGCCTCTGACGAGCAGCCGGATCTGCGACCTCATTCAACAGATACCGCGCATTCCGGAACAGGCCGCGCTTCGTTAGGCTGGGGCATTCACCACCAGCGGAGCCCCCATGGCACCCCCCACTTCGTCAGCCTCAGCACCGCTCCGCACCCTTGATGCGGCGGTCTTCACCCACCCGGCCGCCGCAGCCAGCGATCAGACCGACCTCGGTGCGCGTACGCGTGTACTCACTCTGTCGACCATCGCGTTCACGCTGATGTTCGCGGTATGGCTGATGTTCGCGGTCATCGGCATCCCCATCCAGAAGGAGTTCGCGCTCAGCGACGTGCAGTTCTACTGGCTGGGTGCGATCGCCGTGCTCAATGGTGCGATCTGGCGCCTCCCCTTCGGCATCCTCACCGACCGCGTTGGCGGCCGGAAGGTGTTCACCGGCTTGCTCCTGGCGTCGGCCGTCGCCTCCTTCCTGGTCAGCATCGCCACCTCATTCCCGATGCTCATGGTCTGCGCCTTCCTGGTCGGCATCGCGGGCAACTCCTTCACCGCGGGCATCGCCTGGAACTCGGTGTGGTTCCCGAAGAACCGCCAGGGCCTGGCGCTCGGCACCTTCGGGGCGGGCAACGTGGGCCCGTCGCTGACCAAGATGTTCGGCCCGGCGCTGATCGCCCTGGTGCCCGCCGTCGGCCTGGTCGGCGGCGTGGTGCCCGGCGGCTGGCGCTTCGTGCCGTTCGCCTACACCGTGCTGCTGGTGCTGATGGCCGCCGCGGTGTGGTTCATGTCGCCGGTCGACCGCGTGCCCGCCAAGGGCAAGCCCCTCGGCGCCTCGCTGCGCCCGCTCAACCAGGTGCGCGTGTGGCGCTTCAGCCTGTACTACCTCGTGGTCTTCGGCGCCTACGTGGCGCTGTCCTTGGCGCTGCCCAAGTACTACGTCGCGAACTACCATCTCGAACTGAAGGTCGCCGCGCTGCTCGCCGCACTGTTCGTCTTCCCCGCGAGCCTGCTGCGCCCACTCGGCGGCTACCTCTCCGACCTCTACGGCCCGCGCGTGGTGATGTACTGCGTGTTCACCAGCCTGGTGCTGACCTGCGGCGTGCTGGCGCTGCCGCCGGGCGCGCTCGGCATCACCCTCGACGTCACCTCGTTCACCATCATGGTGTTCCTGGTCGGCGTCGGCATGGGCATCGGCAAGGCCGCGGTCTACAAGTACATCCCGGAGTACTTCCCCAAGGATGTCGGCGCGGTCGGCGGACTGGTCGGCGCGCTCGGCGCGCTCGGCGGCTTCTTCCTGCCCTTGATCTTCGGCTACGTGAAGGAGTGGACCGGCCTGGTCTCGACGCCGTTCGCCGTGCTGCTGGTGCTGGTGATCATCAGCTTCGCGTGGCTGCACCTGGTGGTGCTGCGCATGCCGAAGCCCGAGGTGGATGCGCGCGTCCTGCCGTAGGAGACGGTCTCGCATCCATCCCGGGAGCGAGCCCCGTGAATGCGGAAGCTCCAGCACCTCGCGCTGGAGCGGCCAGTCCTGCGCCCGCCGGAGCGTGGCGCGCGCCGCCGCCATCCCCTCTGGTCAGCACCTCATAGTACGTCACGCCTCGCGCCCCACCCACGACCCGGCGGGAAATGGTGCCCCGGTGCAGGGACACCGTTCACCGGCCAGGGCATGAGTTCCTTGCCAACGTGGCCACCCTTGGAACGGTAGGAAGCTCCTCCCTCTTTCCTTAGCCAAGGGTCCCCGGATGCGCCTCACCCGCCTGCTGCCGTCGCTCGCCGCCCTCGTCAACCACCCCGCCCGCATGGGCCTGCGCCTCGGCGCGCTCGCGGCCTGCACGACGCTCGGCGCGACCGCGGCCGAGCCGGCGCCGGAGGCCATCGACCCCAACGCGCCGCGCTTCGTGCCGATCGAGAAGTTCGCCCTGCCGGAAGGCCTCGAGATCACCTTGTGGGCGAAGAGCCCGCTGCTCTCCAAGCCGACCAACATCGACGTCGACGCCGCCGGCCGCATCTGGGTCGCGGAAGGCGTCAACTACCGCAGCCACGCCGGCCGCCGCAAGGAGGGCGACCGCATCGTCGTCCTCGAGGACACCGACGGCGACGGCACCGCCGACAAGAGCACGGTGTTCGTGCAGGACGTCAACCTGGTCGCGCCGCTCGGCGTGGCGGTGCTCGGCGACCAGGTCGTGGTCAGCCAGCCGCCCGATCTGCTGGTCTACACCGACGTCAACCACAACGGCGTCTTCGACGCCGGCACCGACACGCGCGAGGTGCTGCTTACCGGCTTCAACGGCCGCAACCACGACCACAGCCTGCACTCGCTGACCGCCGGACCGGATGGCCAGTGGTACTTCAACCAGGGCAACACCGGCGCCCAGTTCACCGACAAGTCGGGCAAGACCTTCTATTCGGGCAGCTGGTACGACATGAGCAAGACGGCGATCAACCCGCCGGAGATCGCGGGCAAGACCAGCTCGGACGGGCACATCTACACCGGCGGCTTCACGGTGCGCATGAACCCGGACGGCACCAACGCCTCGATCGTCGGCTACAACTACCGCAACAGCTACGAGCAGACCATCACCTCGATGGGCGATGTCTTCCAGAGCGACAACGATGATCCGCCCGCCTGCCGCGTCACCGCGGTGATGGAGTACGGCAGCGCCGGCTTCAACTCGCGCGACGGCAAGCGCTCGTGGAACGCCGACCGTCGGCCCGGGCAGACCACCCCGATCGCCGAGTGGCGCCAGGACGACCCGGGCACCATGCCGTCGGGCGACGTCTACGGCGGTGGCTCCCCGACCGGCGTCGCGTTCTACGAGAACGGCGCGCTGGGCGATAAGTGGAACGGCCTGCTGCTCGCCTGCGAGGCCGGCCGCAACGTCATCTTCGGCTACTTCCCCAAGCCGAACGGCGCCGGCTTCACGCTCGAGCGCACGGACTTCCTGACCTCGAACACCACCAAGAACTTCGCCGGCTCCGACTTCATGGGCGGCAAGGCCAACGACGAGCTGATCACGCGCTTCCGCCCCTCCGACGTGGTGGTCGGCGCGGATGGCGCGATCTACGTGGCCGACTGGTTCGACCCGCGCGTCGGCGGCCACCAGTCGCTGGACAAGACCCTCTCGGGCAACATCTACCGCATCGCGCCCAAGGGCTTCAAGCCGCACGTGCCGAAGATCGACCTCGCCACCACCGCCGGCCAGATCGAGGCGCTGAAGAGCCCCGCGGTGAACGTCCGCAACAGCGGCTTCGTCCACCTCAAGGCCCAGGGCGAGGCGGCAGTGCCGGCGGTCGCGGCGCTGCTTGGCGACGCCAACCACTTCATCGCGGCGCGCGCCATCTGGCTGCTCGCCCAGCTCGGCCCGGCGGGCGTCGCCAAGGTCGAGCCACTGCTGGCGAGCACGGACGAGCAGGTGCGCGTGGTCGCCTATCGCGCCCTGCGTCGTGCCGATCACGCGGTGCTGGCGATGGCCGCGCGTCTGGCCACCGACCCCTCCGCCGCGGTGCGCCGCGAGGTCGCCACCAGCCTGCGCGACGTCCCCGCCGCGCAGAGCGTCGAGATCCTCACCGCCCTGGCGAAGAGCTTCGATGGCAAGGATCGCTCCTACCTTGAGGCCTTCGGCATCGGCAGCAGCGGCAAGGAGCGCGAGGTCTACGCCGCCGTCGCCAAGGCCATCGGCAGCGCGCCCGAGAGCTGGTCACCGGCCTTCGCGTGGATCGCCTGGCGGTTGAGCGCGCCGGCGGCGGTGGGCGACCTGCGCGCCCGTGCCCTGGCCGCGGG
>JACDGQ010000284.1 GCA_013821615.1 Planctomycetota bacterium | reverse complement strand
GGCCGTCCCAGGCCACCGGGCCGGCCAGCCACGGCTTGCGCAGCGCGAGCAGACGCGAAGCGGCGGCGGGATCGCACACCACCTCGGCATCGCGGTGGGTCTGCAGGAAGCTCGCCGGGCAGGTGGTGTCGACCGGTCCCTCGACCGCGGCGGCGACGGCGACCGCCTTGGCCGAGCCGGTCGCGAGCAGCAGCACGCGCTGCGCGGCGAGGATGGTGGCGATGCCCATGGTCACGCCGTTGGCGGGGACAAACTCTTCGCCCCCGAAATCCGCGGCCGCAGCGCGGCGCGTGCCCGGCGCCAGTCGCACCAGGCGGGTACGGCCGCTGGCCGGCGCGCCCGGTTCGTTGAAAGCGATGTGGCCGTTGCCGCCGATGCCCAGCACCACCAGGTCGAGGCCGCCGGCCGCGGCGATGGCGCGCTCGTAGGCGGCGGCGTGCTCGGCCATCTCCGCCTCCGGCAGGTCGCCGCGCGGCAGGTTGATCGCATCGGCAGCGATGTCGACGTGCGCGAACAACGCCGCATGCATGAAGGTCCAGTAGCTCTGCGGCGAGGAGCGCGGCAGTGGATGGTACTCGTCGAGATTGAACACCGTCACGTGCGCGAACGACAGCTGCCCGGCGCGGTGCCAGTCGACCAGGTGGCGGTAGAAAGGCAGCGGCGTGCGCCCCGTTGGCAGACCCAGCACGCAGCGCCGCTGGCGGTGTGCGCAGGCGCGGATGGTGTCGGCGATCTGCTGGGCGACGTGGCGCGCGGCGGCCTCCGCATCGCTGCTGAGGCGCAGCGCGAGGCGGACGGGGCCGCTGCCGGCGGAGATGAGGCGGGTGGCTCCGGGGGTCGCGGTCATGGCTCTACTTTAGCCCGGCAATGGGGGATGCGTCCATTTCCGGGGGGTTGGCGGGGTCGCTTCATCTGGCAGGGATGAGACGGATTGATGGGGCGGGGATGGGGGATGCGAGGCGTGAGATGCGCGATGGGAAATGCGCACTTTGCCCACCAACGACTCCACTTCCGCAGCGGTCCTCCTTCACCCCGATGCATTCCTCCGTATGACGTGGAACATGGACCTCCCCGATCTGCCGCGTATGACCCAGGACCTCGTCGAGCGCGAGGTCCGTCCCGGCGAGCGCATCCTGTGGGTCGGCCGTCCCAGCGTCCGGCGCGCCATGATCCTGGGGGTGGTGCCGATGCTCTTCGCGATCCCCTGGACCGCCTTCGCGATCTTCTGGATGTACAGCGCCGCCGGCGCCACCCAGCATGGCGCGCCCTGGCCGTTCGGCCTCTTCCCGCTCTTCGGCCTGCCCTTCGTGCTGATCGGCATCGGCATGTTCACGGCGCCGCTGTGGATCCGCCGCGCGGCGCTGCGTTCCGCCTACGTCGTCACCGACCAGCGCGCGATCTGCATCGCGTGGAGGGTGCTGCGCGCCGAGATCTCATCCTATCCCGCCGCGGCGCTGCAGCGCATGCGCAAGACCGTCGGCGCGAGCGGCGCCGGCGATCTGGTCTTCGAGGAGCGCTACCAGGGTCGCGGCGCCATGCGCCGCATCGGTTTCATCGGCCTGGACGATGTGCAGGCGGTCGAACGGATCATCCGCGAGGGCATCCTGCACGGGGGGAGCTGACCGCGGCGTCGGTCCGGATCAGCGGGACCGCTCCACCGTCGCCGCTGTCACCGGGAAATACCGCTCCATGACGTCGTTGCCGACCCGATACGCACCGCCGATCAGCAGCATCGCCAGTCCGGTCGCGCCCAGGATGGTCGCGAACCCGAATACATAGCCGAAGCTGGCGATGCCGCAGGACTGGGGATTGCCGGGTGCGTAGGATATGCGGATCGGATCGCCGACGCTGTAGCCGGGTGACGATGAGGACCACGACGCGAGATAGATGCACGGCTGCTGCTGCTGATCGGTGAAGGACGCCTTGATCTTGTAGGTGGTCCCGCCCTTGCGGCCACGCGACGCGAGCAGGTCGGTGACCTCGCCCACGGTGATGATGCTGCGGGACAGCGTCCGGGCCGAACTGGCGCCCAGGGCGAGCGCGCCGACCAGCAGCACGGCGCCGATGATGATGACGATCATGGATGCGGTCCTCCGTCGGGGTTTGCCGTGTCGCTGCGTCACGGAGTCATGCAGGGGCATGCGGCGCCTCCGTACAGCTGCCACCGTCGAGGATCTCGCCAAGCATGCCGTCATGATGGGTACGGGAGGGCGGATGGGAAGGCGCGACCTGAGAGCGGTGAAGGCGCAGCGGGAAGAGGCCGCGGCCGGCGTGCCGCCGCTGCGCTCGTCACCCCAGCTCCGCCAGCTCCTTCGTCGCATTCCCCAGCGCCACGCGCTGCGGGCACCCCGCGCGCGCCAGCACGCCCATCAGCAGGTCGGCGAACACTCCGTTGCACTTCTTGACGTAGCGCCCAGGGCGGACGCCGCCGCCGCGCCCGGCGACGATGGTCGGCAGGTTGGTCAGGGTGTGGTTGAGGCCGTCGGCCATACCCGATCCGTACGTCAGGATGCAGCTGTCGAGCAGCGTGCCGGCGCCCTCCTTCAGGCCCTTCATGCGGCTGACGATGTAGGCGAACTGCTCGGTCTCGTAGCGTTCGACCTTGGCGAGCTTGGCGGGCTTGCTCGGCTCGTCGTTCCAGTGGCTCAGGCCGTGGTGCTCGTCGGTGAAGCCGAGCTCGGGATAGCTCAGCGTCCACGGCTGCGAGATCGAGAAGGCGAAGGTGCAGACGCGCGTCACGTCGGTCTGGAAGGCGAGGATCATCAGGTCGCCCATCAGGCGCACGCGTTCGTCGTAGCGCGTGGGATTGCCGATGGTGACGGTGATCGGCGGCGAGCTGGCGTAGCCGCGCTTGCCGGACTGCCGCGATTGCGCCTCCTGCGCGGCCTCGCCCTGCTGGCGCTCGATGGCGACGATGCGCTTCTCAAGCGAGCGGATCGCCTCGAGGTACTGCTCGAGCTTCTGCTGGTCGTCGGCGCTGATGCGCCGCGCGAAGGACTTGGCGTTCTCGCGCACCAGGTCGAGCATGCTCTGGTCGAGCGAGGGATCCTGCGAGCCCGCCACCACCGGCGCTGCCGGGGCCGCGTCGCCCGCCGGTGCCGCGGCCGGCACCGGGCCGTTGATGCGCCGGCGCAGCGACTGGCGCGATGAGAACAGGCGGTTGAACACCGCGCGGGGGTTGGTCTCCTGCGGATTGGGCTGGGTCGCGGAGCTCCACGACAGCGTCGAAGGGTAGAGCTTGTCGAAGCCCGCATCGCAGCAGCCACTGTGCGATTCGCCCAGGCTGATCTCCAGCGACGGCAGCGAGGTCGACTTCCCCAGCACCTGCGCCGCGAGCTGGTCGGCCGAAGTCGCTGCACCGACGACGCCGTCGTTCTTGCTGCCGCGCAGCGGCACGCAGGTCAGCCAGCCCGCGACCTCCGACGCGTGGACGTTGTCCAGGCGCGGCGGGTTGTTGTCGAGGCCGCCCAGGATCAGGCAGTCCTGCAGCACGCCGCGCAGCGGCTCGAGCGTCGACGGCAGCTCACCTGCCGCCGAGAGGCTGTCGCCCTTGGGCCAGAAGTTCGCCGCCACCAGCCCGCACGGCACGTTGAAGAAGCCGAGCCGCACCGGCGGTTTGCTGGCGGCGGCACCGGGGGGCGGATCGGCCCAGCCCATGACGTCGAGCAGGGGCAGCGCCACGGATGCGCCGAGCCCCTTGAGGGCGGTGCGGCGCGAGATGAGCCAGTTGCGGGCCATGGCGGACTCCGGTCAGCGGGGACGGCGGTAGCGGAAGGGCAGGCTGGTGGCGATCTCGGTCAGCAGCGTGTCGAACTTGCCGCCGTCCTTGATGACGGCGGCCGCGATGTCGTCGACCACGACCTGGTCGTAGCCGGTCAACGCGCGGCCGAGCGCGTAGGCCAGCAGCTTGGCGGTCAGGGTGCGGGTGAATTCGGCGCTGCGCCCGGCGATGATGCGCTTGAGCTCGACCGGGCCGGAGAAGCGCGCCTTGCCCGGCAGTTCGCCGCGCGCGTCGACCACGCCGCCGGTGTCGTCGTGGTCGCGCACGCGCCCGCTGACATCGAAGACCTCCAGCCCGAAGCCGATCGGGTCCATGGTGCGGTGGCAGCCGGCGCACACCGGGTCGGCGCGGTGGCGCTCGGTGCGCTGGCGCAGGGTCAGCGCGGTGTTGGCGGCGGTGTCCTGCGCTTCGAGCGCGGCGACGTTCGCGGGCGGCGGCGGCGGCGCCTGGCCGAGAATCTGCTCCAACACCCAGCGCCCACGCCGTGGCGGGCTGGTGCGCGTCGGCAGCGAGGTCACGGCCAGCACGCCGGGCATGGTCAGCACGCCGCCGCGGTTGCCGTCGGTCAGGTGCACGCGGGTCATCTGCGCACCGCTCACCGTCCCCTCCAATCCATAGATGCGCGCCAGGGTGGCGTTGAGGAAGGTGAAGTCGCAGTCGACGAACTCGACCAGGCTGCGGTCCTCGCGCAGGATCGCGGCGAACACCAGCGCGCCCTCCTCGTACATCGCCTCGCGCAGCGGCTTGGTCATGAGCGGGAAGCGCTGCTCGTCGACGGCGAGATCCGGCAGCTTGTCGAGGCCCAGCCACGGCGCGCCGAAACCCGCGAACAGCGCGCGCGAACGCGGGTCGGCGATCAGCCGGCGCACCTGCGCGGCGATGGTCGCGGGCAGGTGCAGGGTGCGGGCGTCGGCCAGGGCGGCGAGTTCGTCGTCGGGCATGGTCGACCAGAACAGATAGGACAGACGCGACGCGAGCTGGTGGTCGCCGAGCGCCACGATGGCGCCGTCGTCGCCGACCAGCGAGCCGTCGTCCGGGGTCAGGTAGAGGAAGGCGGGCGAGACCAGCGTCGCCTTGAGCATGAGCTTGATCGATTCCGCGAAGACCTCGTCCTGGCCATCGGCGAGGTCGAAGACCTTGAGCAGGGTCTCGATCTCATCGGGCGCGGCCGGGCGGCGGTAGGCGCGGCGCGCGAAGGCGCTGGCGATGCGCCGCGCCGCCTCGCGCTTGCCGAGGTCC